>NZ_BDGT01000009.1 GCF_001748285.1 Thermogemmatispora onikobensis
TGCCAGGCGCCCAACGGGCATAGGCACAGATCTCGCTGGCATCCTCGGTGCTCAGATTGAAGCCGCCTCCACCATGAGTGTGCACATCGATGAAGCCCGGCAGCACTATGGCATCCTCAGCCTCGATAACTAGGCCCGACTGCTCCCCTCCACCCACCTGCTCAATACGCCCATCGGCAACCGTCATGCTGCTGTCAGGCAGCTCGGCCAATGCATCGACGAGATGCGCTCCTTGAAAGGTGAATCTGCCCAAATACGTACTCCTTCACTGGTTCAGCGATTTGACACTGGTATTTCACACTGTGGAGTACTCCCAGGAGAAGAGAACTTTTCTACCTGCGACCACAGTATTATATAAAACGCGACCACACCTGCAACGAAAGGCATGTGTACGCGCTTGTACACTCCTGCCACTTGACGCACTGTCGCTCGCCGACAGAGGGCAACCAGGTGGCTATGTGATCTATACAACTATTCATTTATACCTCCAGGCACAAGAGTACCAGGAGATGAGCAACTTGGCAAGTCCATCCACCTGCTCTGGCTTCTGGAGAAAGCACGGCGCGTTCGTTAAGCAGTAGGGTGACGTCAGAGGCAATAGCAGCAGATCGAGGGGGAGCCAGTGACTGGCGTATGGAGGGCAGCAGCCCATCAGGAGAAGAGGGACCAGAGAGAGCAACAGGCTCGGACGTCGGGCAGGCGCCTGACTCATTACTGCCAGGGTAGAGACAAGACGAGCCTGCCCGCCCGACGTCCTCACTTCAGCGAGGAATGCGCTCCTCTGCAGAGGCAAGCAGAGGCATACCGCGCTGAATCAGCGGCTCACTGCGGAGGCCACCTGCTCGCCGGCGCGCTCGCCCAAGACCATCCCGGGCAGCATACCCAGAGCGCCCAGCCCCTCGATGGCCAGGGCTGGGGCCACTGCTCCCACAGGATGCAACTCGGGGACCATCTGCGGCGCAACCTCCAGGTCCACGGCCCAGGTGTAGGCCGGTTCCTGCTCCGCCAGCTCGGGCAGCCAGCGATAAGTCAGCTCCTTCAGCCGGCAATGATAATGGGCGTCATTGCGCGTTACCCCGGCGCGACCGTAGCGGCCACCGGTCACCGTGAGCCGTCCCTCGCCCGGCCTGTAGTCCGCATAAGTGTAGGGCAGGGCATCCCCAAAGATGGGGAAATCGGGTGGCAGCTCGGCACGGAAAGCCAGCGCATACAGGCGCGCAGTGGGGCGAGCGCCTGGACCCACGGCCAGGATCAGCCCCCGTGTCAGCAGCGTGCAGCCGTTAGCCAGATGCAGGCGCCAGCCACTTGCCCCACCGGGCAAAGGCGCCTCTTCGTAGGTGATCACCGGCGCATTGCCGCGCAATTCGACGCCAGCACGACGGGCGCGGCGCGCCAGGTGCGCCAACAGGGTCAGCGGGTGCACGCGCGCCTCATCCGGCAGCCAGAGGGCCGCATAGACAGTGCGCACATTGAGTCGGCCCCCAGTGGCTTCCGCTACCTGGGCCGGGGTCCACAGCTCAGCGCGCAGACCCATACGCAGGCGCAGATGGACCTCGCGCGCCAGGTTGCGCGCCCCGCTGATGGTCTCGGCCAGGCTCAGCGAGCCAGTCAGACGCAGGGAGAGCAGCGAATCGGGGAGAGCCGCCTCCCTGATCAGCGAGAAGAGCACTTCGGTCGTGGCAGGCCAGAGGGCAAGCGCTGGATGCCCCGCAGGCAGGGTCGTCAGGTCAGCATTAATGCCAACGCTTAAGATACCGGCATTGCGCCCACTCGTACCACACCCAATGAGCGCATTGCGCTCCAGCACCAGGACACGCGCGCCCGCACGGCGGGCGCTCAGGGCCGCGCTTAAGCCAGCAACACCGGCCCCAATCACTACGACATCCAGCGGTTGGGCGGGAGGGCCTTCATCAGCAATGTCCGGAAGGTGCAACTCTGCTCGGACCACAGGATCAAGGTCTTCCCACCAGGGGATAACAGACTGAGGAACAGGAGTGGTTGGCGGAACTACAGTCGTACGTCGATCAGGATCGGCTTCAGTCTGCGTTTCAACTCGCATAAAGCTCCTTTTCACAAGGGCAGTAGCGCGGCAGTACGTGACGAGATGCGCATCACCGTCCTCCCAAGGGCAAAGCAGCCCAGGCGAGACAACGACGGCGGCACGCTACAGCACGCCCTCTGAGGAGCAATGCGTCAGGAGCAACCAGGCTCATCCCGCAAGGGAGCCGGCTAGCGGAGGAGAAAAGCCGCGCGGCTCCTGGGCGATGGCGGTCCTGCACATCCCGGGCAGGCCACGCTACCACCTGACAACCATCCTATCTATGATTGATGATAAGAAGCTCTCCCCCGCTCTGTCAAGCCGGCACGGCCCGCGCAGCCTCCTGCTCAGCTCTTCCTTTCTCGTTGTACAGCTTGCACCTTTCTTATCGACCTATCTCGCTTGAGGAGATAGCCCGTTGCTGCAGCCGATCTGACGCATCGTGCCTGGCAGTTTCACCCCCTTCTGGGCTGGCGGTCTCGCGAAAGCCCATGGCATAGAGCCTGGCATAGAAGCCGTTACGGGCCAGTAGCTCCTCGTGCCTACCCTGCTCGACCACTTGACCTTGCTGGAGCACGACGATCAGGTCCGCATTTTTGATCGTCGAGAGGCGATGAGCAATCACTATGGCTGTACGTCCCTGCAGCAGGCGCTGGAGTCCTTGCTGGACGATCAGTTCGGTCACAGTGTCAATATTGGCCGTGGCTTCGTCCAGAATCAGGATGCGCGGATCAGCCAGCAGCGCCCGTGCAAAGGCGATCAGCTGCCGCTGGCCCATGCTCAGGTTGCGCCCGCGCTCACGAATGGGCGTCTCATAGCCCTGGGGCAGGCGCTCAACCAGCTCGTGCAAGCCCACGGCCCGCGCTGCCGCGATGACCTCTTCGTCACTGGCCGCCAGCCGACCGTAGCGGATGTTCTCCTTGACCGTCCCCGTAAAGAGAAAGGGGTCCTGCGGCACAACGCCGATCTGCCGGCGCAGCGAGTGCTGCGTGACCTCCCGTACATCATAGCCATCGATCAGGACAGCCCCCCCCTGGACATCGTAGAAGCGCGTGACCAGGCCAGCGATGGTCGTCTTGCCAGCCCCTGTCGGCCCGACAATCGCCACGGTCTGCCCAGGTTTGATGTGCAGGTTTAGCCCGCGCAGCACCCTATAGCGGGGCGTGTAGCCAAAGGTGACGTTGCGAAATTCAATCTCTCCCCGAATCGGTGGCAGCTCACGGGCCTCCGGCCTGTCTGTAATCTCCACTGGAATAGAGAGGATCTGATAGATGCGCTCGGCAGCCACGGCAGCTCGCTGGAGCTGAGTGTACTGCATGCTCAGCTCCCGAATGGGATCAAAGAAGCGGTTAATGTACAGCGTAAAAGCAACGAGCACACCAACCTGCAGGGCGCCATGAGCAACCTCCATGCCGCCGTAGACCACCACGAGGGCAATAGCAATTGCCGCTACGACTTCGACCAGGGGAAGTACGAGCGAAGAAATGCGGTTCGCCTCCAGGTTGGTATCGCGATTGTAGGCATTCAGCTCGTCGAATTCACTGCGATTGCGCCCTTCGCGCGCCAGACTCTGGATGACGCGCATGCCTGAAATATTCTCTTGCAGCGTGGCATTAACGAGCGAGATGGCCGCTCGCGTGCGTCGGAAGGAGCGCTCGGCATGACGCGACCAGAAGGCGGCGATAATGAACATGACCGGCAGCACGGCGAAGGAGAGCAGGGCCAGCCAGGCATTCATGGCAAGCATGGCTCCGATGATGCCTACGAGCGCTACCAGCGAGCCAAGCATGGAGAGCAGGCCGGAGCTGAGCATGCTCTCCAGCACGTCGATGTCGCTCTGCAGGCGCGACATGACGCGCCCAATCTGGGTGCGATCGTAAAAGCTCAGCGAGAGCTGCTGCAAATGCTTGAACATGTCGGAGCTGAGCAGATAGAGCACCTGCTGCCCCGCCCAGGACATGGTCCAGATCTGCCAGTATTGGGCCTGCCACATCACCACGTTGACAAGCAAGAGCAGTAGGCAGATCAGAGCCAGGCCCCCCAGGTCGGCGCGCGTAATGAAGTGGTCAATGGCCACCTCGATCAAATAGGGGTTGGCGAGATTGGTTGCAGTGTAGATGAGCATCAGCAGGATGCTCAGAATAGTCAGGCCCTTGTAGCGGGCAAGATAAGTCCCAAAGAGACGAATGGAGCGCCAGTCGAAGCGGCGTGTCTCGCTTTCGTCGGCGCTGGCCAGCGTATTCTCTTCCCATAGGAGACGTCGCCTCCGCTCCAGGTAGGCGCGACTGCTTTGGTGTCGCTCGGCTGACCGCTGTTGATCCTTCATCTCGTCCCTCCTCTCTGTTGACAACAGCTTTCTTGCGTCGCGGCCTGGAACGCTTTTTCCTGATCGATCTGAGCTGTGCTCGCCAGCTGGCCAGCCCGCTGATGGCGATAGCGCTCCTCAAATTCCTCCTGCTCACGCAGCTGCAGGTCGTAGAGGCGACGATAGAGACCGTTGCGCGCCAGCAGGCTTTCATGGGTGCCGCGCTCGACAATGCGCCCACGATCGAGAATGAGGATCTGATGGGCATGCTTGATGGTGCGCAGGCGCGAGGCTACCACGAAGGTCGTGCGTCCGCGCATCACTGCCTCCAGGGCTTGCTGAATCAGATATTCAGTCTCCATATCGACACTGGAGGTCGAGTCATCCAGGATGAGGATGCGCGGATTGAGGAGTAGGGTGCGCGCGATGGCAATACGCTGCTTCTGCCCCCCAGAGAGGGTCACGCCACGCTCGCCTACCCAGGTATCGTAGCCATTGGGCAGGCTGCAAATGAAGTCGTGAATGCGGGCAACCTTCGCAGCGGCGATGATCTGCTCCTCGCTGACCTCTTCGATGCCATAGGCAATGTTTTCGCGCAGCGTGGCATTGAAGAGAAAGACGTCTTGCAGAACCAGCCCTACCGAACGCCGCAAGGAGGCGAGGGTGATTTCACGCACGTCCTGGCCATCGATGGTGATGCGCCCCGCACTGACATCGTAGAAGCGCGGGAGCAGATGCAGCAGGGTACTCTTGCCAGCTCCGGTGGCTCCGAGAATGGCGGTGATCTCGCCTGGCCGGGCCTCGATCGAAATATCGTGCAGGACCTCCTGCCCACCAGCGTAGGCAAAGGAGACATGCTCGTAACGTACATGACCACGCACCTCCCGCAGCTCACGCGCTCCAGGCGCATCCGTAATGGCGGGAGGTGTGTCGAGAATCTCGAAGATGCGCTCCGCCGAAGAGATGCCTCGCATGAACCAGGTCACCATAAAGCCCAGGGTGCGCGTCGGCGCGCCCAGCACCAGGACATACTGGGTCACAGCTACCAGGGTGCCCAGACTGAGCCGATGCCCAATCACCGCTACGCCCCCTACCCAGACGAGCAGCACCGTGATCAGGTTGAGAACAAGCACCATCAAGGGCTGATTCCAGGCCGAGAGACGCATGGCTTCCAGATTCAGCTCGCGCAGCTTGCGATTCTGCCGATCGTATTTCTCGACCTCGAACGGCTCGCGGGCAAAGGATTTGACGACGCGCATGCCACTCAGGCTCTCTTGCATGATAGTGCCAAGTACGCCGTTCTCTTGCTGAACCTTCTCCCAGAGCGGGCGCAGTCGCTTGCCCACCTGGACGGCCAGCAACATTAAGAGGGGAACGCTGATGAGCGTAATAAGAGCGAGAAAGATGTCGAGCTGGAGCAGCAGAATGGCTACGGCGCCAAAGGTGACAATCGCGACCAGGGCACGCAGTAACCCCAAGGGGATAAAGTTGCGCACCCCTTCAATATCAACGGTCAGACGCGACATGAGCTGTCCCGTCTCGGCGTCGTCGTGGAAGGAGAAGTCGAGCCGCTGCAGATGATCGTAGACCTGGTTGCGCAGGTCATAGGCAACATGACAGGAGACAGCTTGCGAGAGATAGCTCTGGCCATAGGAAAAGAGGCCACGCAGCGCGCTGATGAGTAGAATAGCACCGGCGGCAAGCAAAAGACTGTGAAATTGCCCTCCGCGAATGCCTACGTCGATGACCCAGGCCAGCAACCAGGGCACCACAAGGGCCGCCACAGTGGCCAGGACCATCGAGATGACCGCGCCCAGGGAGGCAAGCCAGTAGGGCTTCAGAAGGCCAATGATCCGTTTGCAGATGCGCCAGTTGCTTCTCCACCATCCAATATCGATAAAAAAGAATGTTTTGGGCGTCGATTCGGCGACGATCGCTGACATGAGAAGTGTTCCTTTCTGGCAGGCGTCAACAGCAGCAGGTGAGGATTTCTATCGGACAGGCCCGCTAAGGGCCGCACCGCCTGATCAGGAGACTTGAGTGTTCTGTTCCTCCTGGAACAGTCTAGGCGCCTATAGCTGACAGCAAGGTGTCAGTCTTTTGCTCAATCGAGAAGGGGGGGCGAAATTCACCGTGCCTGGGAGAAGCCTGACGCTCTCAGCACTCGCTTAAATCCAGAAAAGCAGCATATAGAGCATGAAATGACTTAATTCTGCAGAGCGTTCCGTATTATCCCTTGTCTTTTCAGAAGGATCGTTCCATACTAGAAGTATGCAGAAGATAGAGCGCTTGCTGGCGATTACTCTGCTCCTGCAAGCACGCGGGAAGATGACGGCCCAACGCCTGGCGAGCATTCTGGGAGTCTCAGCACGCACCATCTATCGCGACATCGATGCCCTTTCGCTTGCGCACGTCCCCATTGCGATGGATTACGGCCCGGGCGGCGGCTACTATCTTGCAGACAACTATCATTTCGATGCGACCGTCTTTACGCGCGAGGAAGCGGTCTCGTTGGTGCTCGGTGTGGACATGGCCGGCAATTATAGCCTCTTTGCCGACGACGATGGCCTACACCGGGCCTTGTTTAAGCTGGAGGCCGCCCTGCCGGAGGAGTACCGCACCGATATTCAGGCGGCGCGCGAGCATATTTTGTTTGATACGACGGCCTGGGATGGCGATGGGACAACGGGCGCCTTTTTAGAAACTATTCGTCATGCGGTGCTGGCCGGGCGCCGTCTCGATCTGCTTTATCCTTGGACAACCCGCCAGGCCATGCCAGCACTGCGCTGGCTGCGGGTTGATCCCTATGGCCTGGTCTATAAGGGCCTGACCTCGCGTCAGATGCGCACCGGCGTCTGGTACCTGGTGGCCTTCTGCCACGCAAGTCAGCAGGTTGAGACCTTCCGCGTTGGCTATATTCAGGATCTGCGTGTTCGCCAGGAGCGGATTCAGCCACCACCGGATTTTGATTTGCAAACCTACTGGAAGGAGGCACGACGCCATCTGGCCGAGACGGAGCAGCCACTGGCGGTAACTTTGCGCGTTCAGGCAGCGGCACGCTATCGCTTACGCGGTAACTGTACGGTGCTGCGGGAAGAGGCCGATGGCAGTGTGCTGGTACGTGTGTCACAGGAGTCGCTACAGGAGGCCGTCGCTTACGTGCTCTCTCTTGGCAGCGAGGCCGTGGTGCTTAGTCCGGCGCGCCTGCGGGCGGCGGTGCTGACTACAGTAGAGCGTATTGCCGCGCTCTATCGCGAGGAGGTGAAGGACGCTTCGAATTTTTAGCTGCTCGACCGGCTGCGGCTCAGCTCCGTCTGCCTGGCAGGCCGCTTCCTTTCCGGCCTGTCAGGAGGGGGTGCCGGCTCGTACCTGTCCGCTGAGGGAAGCGCGCAAGAGAGGCTTGGAGCGCTGGAAATAGGTCTTGGCCGTGGCTTCGGGCATGCTGAGCGCCTGCCCAATCTCGGCAAAGCTCAACTGGGCTGTGTAGCGCAGCAGCACAACCGCCCGAAAACGGGGCGGCAAGCTGTGAATAGCCTCCAGGAGCAAGCGCTGGAGATCATGACGCTCGGCCAGCTCTTCGGGCAGGGGCCGCCCGTCCGCAATGCTCTCCACGGCAACAGGTAGCTCTTCCCCTTCCTCTCCCCCACTCTCTAGCTCGGAAAAGGTCACCGCCCGCTTCCTCCTTAGCTCGTCAAGACAGCGGTTGCGCGCGACTTGAAAGAGCCAGGGCTTGAGGGGAACCCCCAGATGGAGGCCAGGCAGCGATAGATAGAGCTGGAGCAGAACTTGCTGTAAAATATCACAAGCCTGATCGTAGTCGCCTAGAAAGTGACAAATGAAGCTGAAGAGCGGGCCACTGTAACGCTGGACAAGCGCTTCAAAGGCTTTCTCGTCTCCCTCCAGAGCACGCCGGGCCAGGTGCCCATCGCTTCCGCGCTTTCCTCGCCAGAGGCTCTCTTGTTGCTGATCTATTTGCATACGCCATTGCCTCGCTTTCGTTCTTCCTGCTAAACAGGGTAGCCTCTTCTGCCAGAGATGACAAGCGCCGCAGCAGCGGATAAGCTCCACTGTAGGTTTCTCTAAGCAGAAACTAACCTTTGCTGGCTCAGCTTATCCCCCTGGCCCGCTCCGCAGGAGGGCTACCCAGGGCTAGGAATGCTCGCCCTTCTCCTTCGCCTGCCCATCACGGCGCCCCGGCTCCTGTTCGGTGAGCAGCGCAGCTAGCTCCGGCAAACGCTGCTCTTCGAGGGCAATATCCGCCCCTGCTGGATAGGCTTTTAAGGCTGCCAGCAGGACGAGAGCCAGGGCCTCGTTGTCCAGCCGCAGCTGCTGCACTTCGCCCGCGTCACTCTCCCCGCCCCAGTAACGGAGATAGCCTAGCCGCTGCTCGTAGCGCTCCAATCGATCGAGCAGATGAATCAGGCTCCATTGCAGGGTAAGGCCGTCCCTCTTTGCCGCCTGCACCAGCCTGTGAAGGAGTGATAAGTTCATGTTCCCTCCTTTCTCTCTATTTCTTTGGCTGCTTCTCATTCATGAGAAAATCTTTTCTTTATGCAGTATATTCTTAATCAGCATCTGATGCAAGCAAGCAGACAGTACGAGCAGAGAGCGATCGGCCCGAGAAGAGCTTTCCAGTTGGGTGCACGCTCCAGAACTCCTAGCGATTGCAACTTTTCTCTCCGCTCCCACGTCTAACTCTAGCGGAAGGAGAAGAAGAACCTGAAAGGATCAAACCGACTCTCCTGGATACACCCATCTCCAGGCACCTTTCAGGTGGCTTATCGCTGGACCGCATGGAAGCGTCTAGCATTAGTTATTCATGCAGAACACGCAAATCGATCGCTCAGTCTTGAAGAGAAGTTGAAGAAGGAATGTTATGCTAGGGGTTGCTTTTCCTCGCCGCATCGCTGCTAACCGACAGCTTCGCCGCTTAAGCCGCCTGGGGATTGTCGCGGTGATTGGTCTGGTAGGGTTGGTTGACATGCTTTCTCTCTTTGTGCCCGCTCTGGCCGCCTGGGATATTCTTCCCAATGCCTGGCTGGGTGCGCTCCCGGTCTCCCATCCGCACGCCCATCCTTTGACGGCGGTGATAGGCTTCTTTCTGCTGATGCTTTCCTATGGTCTGGCGCGCGGCAAGCGCCAGGCCTGGCTGGTCACCCTGGTCTTGCTCTTGCTCTCGGCCTTATTGCTCCATCACCCTCATGGAGGCTTGTCGCTCCCTTCCCTCTTGGTGTTGGGATTGACCGCGCTCTTGGGTTGCTGCTCCCCACTCTTCCAGGCTCGTAGTGACCCTCCTTCGATCTTCCGCGGCTATCTGGCGCTGGCCTTGGGTTTGGGCATCGTCTTTTTCTATACTCTCGGCGGCTTCCTGACCCTCTACAGCGATTTCGAGCCGTTGATCGACCGCTGGGGTCTGGAAACGGTCCTTTTGGGACTGCTGAGCCGCGCTCATCTCCATTTCCCACGCGGGACGCCGGCTTTTCTGTTTGCGCGGGCACTTCCGCTGCTGTGCATGAGCGCCGTGGGCTACGGGATGCTGCAGCTTTTTCGACCGGTGGCGGCGGCGCTGCTCTCGCAAGCTGGTGAGCGTCAGCGTGTCGAGGAGCTGGTGCGCCTCTACGGGCAGAATTCGATTTCCTATCATTTGCTGGTCGGTGAGAAGTCCTTTTTCTTTGCGGATTCAGGCCGGGCGGTGATTGGCTTTGTGCTCCAGGGAACGACGGCGGTGGTAGCCGGTGATCCTGTGGGACCAGAGGCCGAGTTGCCTGAGCTGATCCGGCAGTTCTTGGCTTTCTGCGAACGCCAGGATTGGACGCCGGTCTTCTGGCAGGTGCGAGCCGAGCTGGCCCCTTATTATCGCGCCGCCGGTCTGCATTTGTTGAAGATCGGTGAGGATGCGATCGTTGAGCTGCCCTCCTTTTCGCTTCAGGGTGGCGCGATGGCCAATCTGCGGACGAGTGCGCGCCGCGCTGAAAAGGCCGGGTTGACGGTGGTCTTCTACGAGGGACGTGTGACTTCCTCTGAGCATGTGGCTCAAATGGTCCGGATCTCCCGCGAGTGGCTCCAGCGGAAAGGCGGCACGGAGATGGGCTTTAGCATGAGCCGTTTCCATCCTTTCGAGACGTCCCCTCAGCTCTATGCCGTGGCCGTCGATCAAGAGGAGGCTGTCCAGGCTTTTGTCTCTTTTGTGCCGATCTATGGACGCCGTGGCTGGGCTTTGGATCTGATGCGCCGCTCTTCTCAAGCGGTCCCTGGCACTATGGAACTGCTCCTGACGCGCTCGCTCTTTTTCCTGAAGGAGCAGGGGGCAGAGGTTGTTAGCCTGGGACTGGCCCCCTTAAGCAACTGCAATCAGGAGGAGGATGAGACGCTGCTGGCAGCGAGCATCAGTTTCCTGAAAGGGCGCCTCTCTGGCCTGACCGGTGGTCCCTCACTCCTGGCTTTTAAGAAGAAGTTCCAACCTCGCTGGGAGAGTCGCTATCTGGTCTATCCAGAGACGCTGAGTCTGCCCAAGGTCGGTCTGGCACTCTACCGCGTCCATCAGCACGATGGCTCGCTGATGCTGGCTCTTCTGCGCTCGTTGCGCCCACTCCTGCGCCCGCAAGGAGTGCCAGCTCTGAAACGCGGCAGCGCTTGAGCGTCCGCCTGCGCTGGCTGGCCTCCCTCTCGGGAGGTCAGTTCTGGCAGGAAGGGAACGCAAGCAGCATAGGGACCCAGAGAAAGTAGCTGGTTGAGGAGAGGCTCCAACGTTCGTCACCCCTCAACCAGCTCACTGCTGCCAGGTGATGGGCCCGCGCCGGTCACTCCGAGGATGGCGAGCCAGGCGTAGGCGTTGTTTGCTGCTCTTGTGACAACGCTTGCTTGTGCTCTTCCGCCTCCGCCTCCAATACCTGTTGTAGCTGCTGATCATGTATCCTGGCCCTCTCTTCAAGGGCCGCCAGCCAGCGAAAGAAGAGAGGGGTCATGACGATCAGGTCAACGAGGCCCGGCACGAGCAACATGGCCCCGGCAGCCTCCTGGTCGCTGAGCGGGGCCATGAGCGGATGCGGCTGCCAGGCATAGATGGGGTAGAAGATGGTCCCCGAGAAGACCAGCAGGAAGGCAAAGATGTCAATCGGTTGCCCATCGAGAAAGGCGTAGAGCATCTGGGCCGGGTAGCTGAGACGCTGCTTTTCGTCTACGGGACCGAGCAGCGGCCACCAGTTGAGGCAGGCTAGCGGCAGGAGGATCACCAGGGCGAGATCATAGAGCAGAGCTTGCTCGCTGATCGCGAGGTAGAGCGGCGGCAGATGCCAGAGAAGGAAGAAGCCGTTATAGAGGATAGAGGCAGGGAAGGGACGTGTCAGCCAGCAAAGCAGAGCAGACCAACGGCTCTGCTCCCGACCCTCTCCCGCCCGGAGCTGCCTGGCCAGGGCAGTCGGCAGCGCGAGCAAGAGGAGAGGGGCACAGATGGTGCTCAGGACGATCACCTGCAGCATATGCATGAGAAAGAGCTGGTTCCGGGCCAGGCGATCGATGGAAGTCGCCAGGACCACGAGCATGGCGACAATGGCGATGAGGAAGGCCAGCAGGCGCCAGCGCGCCTGGCCGGGGCGCTCTTCAGGTGGGGGTTGGGGCTGCCGCAGCTCTCGCCAGAGAGGTGGCAGGTAACCCAGGCAGAGCAGCAGCGCCACAACGAGCGCGGGCAGGTTGACCAGGTCGAGCAGGGGAATGATCGCTTGCATAAGCTGTCTCTCCGTGCGGTAAGGCTGTAAGATAGAATACGCTGTTCTCTACCAGAGACTATAGCGCATCCTGGTCAGAGAGAGCGTATGCCCCCTCTTCCCTGTTAGCGCCGTTCTCATTCGCTATCGGTCGCAGGGGAAAGGAGGAGGAGCGACAAACAACTGGTCAACAGAGAGAAGCCTGGAGGTACTGCTAAGCGATGTCCGCTGCGTCCTGGAGCGAATTTGAGTTGATTGCCCGTCTGACTGCCGGTCTACCCTCGGGCGAGGAGGTGGTCGTTGGTGTTGGAGACGATTGCGCCGTCCTCGATCTTGGCGGCCCGCGCCTCTTGTTGTTGACCTGCGATAGCCAGGTCGAGGGAGTGCATTTTACGCTGCGCACCTCCTCGCCGGAGGAGGTTGGGCGGAAGGCCCTGGCCATCAATCTCAGCGATATCGCGGCAATGGGTGGTGAGCCGCGTTACGCCCTGGTCTCTCTGCATGTGCCGCGCCACTGCTCGCTGGCGGTCCTGGAGGGCCTCTATGCCGGCCTGCGCCAGGAGGCGACTGCCGCCCAGACCTTGATTGTCGGTGGCAACGTCAGCGGCACCGGGGCCGCGGAGACGCTGGCGATCGATATCACTTTGCTTGGAGAGAGCGAGCGCGGGCGGGTACTGACGCGCTCCGGCGCCCGCGTTGGCGATATCATCTTCGTGACTGGTTCGCCAGGGGATTCGGCGGCTGGCCTCTACTCGCTGTTTGAGCCGGACCATCCTTATCCTCCGACAGCCTGCGAGCGGCTGCGCGCCGCCCATCGCGTGCCAAAACCTCGACTGGCCGAGGGACGTCTGTTGAGTCAGTTTGGCCCCCAGATTGTGACGGCCCTCATTGATGTGAGCGATGGTCTGAGTGGCGATCTGGGCCATCTTTGTGAGCGCAGCGGCGTGGGAGCCTGCATCGAGGTAGCGCGCCTGCCCATCTCAGCGGAGCTGCAAGCTCTGGCCGCGACCCTGGGACGGGACCCGCTCGCCTGGGTACTGCATGGCGGCGAGGACTATGAGCTGCTCTTTACGGTCGCGCCTGGCTACGAGGAGGCTGTCCAGGCTCGCTTCGCCGCGGCGGGCGCGGCTCCCATCACCCCCATCGGCCAGGTTACGGAGGCAGCGAGCGGCCTCCGCCTGCGCTGGCCGGATGGGCGCGAGGAGCCGCTGCCAGTGCAGAGCTGGGATCACTTCGCCTCACCCGGCCAGCACTAGCCAGGTCGCTTCCCCGTTCAGGCCCTCCGCAGCCCGCGCTGTCCTGACCTGACCTGCTCGGCGATAGCCCGCGCGGCAGCGGTGATGTCCTCAGCGGCGACAACGGCAGTGATCACGGCGACGCCACAGGCGCCCGCCGCTATGACCTCTGGAGTGTTGGCTGCCGTGATTCCGCCAATGGCAACCAGGGGCACTCGATAGCGGGCGCTGATCGCTCGCAGCAGCTCGGGGCCAGTGGCCGGGCCGGCATCAGCCTTGCCGCGCGTTGCATAGATCGGACCCACGCCCAGATAGTCCGCTCCTCCCGCTACCGCTTGCGCAGCCTCTTCTAGATTGCCCGCCGAGACACCGAGGATGCGCCCAGGGCCGAGCAACTTGCGCGCCAGGGCGGCAGGCATGTCATCCTGCCCCACATGAGCGCCGTCGGCATCGACCGCCAGAGCCACATCAACACGGTCGTTGACAATCAGCAAGGCCCCGTGACGACGGGTTAGCTCGCGCAGCGCCAGGCCCTCCTCAACCAGAGTGTGGGTGGTTGCCTGTTTATCGCGCAGTTGGATAATCGTGGCCCCACCAGCCAGGGCCGCCGCGACCACGGTCAGCATGTCACGCCCCCGCGACCACTGGCGATCGGTCAGGACATGCAAGGCGAGGCGCGGAATCAGCGCTTCGCGCGCCCAGCCACAGGGCAATAGCTCCGTCATCAGGCGATCACCATCACTTTCTGTCCACGACGGATGGCCTCCTCGTCAAGAGCGGCGACGGCATCGATCAGGTGGGAGCGGAAGGTACCCGGGCCAGCAGCCTGCTGAGCGGCCAGCTCACCAGCCAGACCCAGGGCGACAAGAGCAGCGATACTGGCTTTCCAGGCATCCGCTTCGACGGCAAGAAAGGCCGCCACCAATGTGGTGGCCATGCAGCCGCTGCCGGTAATGCTGGCAAGCCAGGGATGACCATTCTCGACGTAGGCCAGGCGCCGACCATCGCTAATGACGTCGCGCGCCCCAGTGATCGTTACACAGCAGCCGAACTGGCGCGCCGCCCGCTGGGCGACGCTTTCCCGCTCCTCGGACAACGAGATCGACTCGACACCGCGCGTTTCGCCCTCCACACCGAGCAAGGCCCCGATCTCGGAGGCGTTGCCGCGTAGAGCCGTGATCTGCAGATCCCGCAGCAGGCGCAGGGCGCTCTCGGTGCGCAGGCGCGTGGCTCCAGCCCCAACGGGATCAAGGACAATGGGGATCTGACGCTCGTTGGCCCGCCGGCCAGCCAGGAGCATGGCCTCGATCTGCCCCGGGGTGAGGGTGCCGATGTTGAGCACCAGAGCGCTGGCAAGATTGACCATCTCTTCCACTTCTTCACGCGCATGGGCCATCACTGGCAAGGCTCCGATGGCCAGCGTGATGTTGGCGGTGTCGTTCATCACGACCATGTTGGTGATATGATGCACCAGAGGCTTACGGGTCCGAATGATCCCCACCAGGGATGCCAGCGCTTCAAGCTCCTGCGCCCCAGGACCTTTAGCTTCTTGCCGCTGCATCAGCGTACCTCTTCTTTCTTGCTTCGCTTCCACTGCCAGAAATGTTCGGTAGGTCCATGACCGCGACCCAGACCCGGGGCCCGCCGAATGGCCTCGGTCACGTAGCGCTTGGCCTCGGCCACGGCCTCAGCCACGGAGAGGCCCCGCGCCAGGAAGGCGGCAAGGGCCGCCGAGAAGGTGCAGCCGGTGCCGTGGGTATGGCGCGTCTCGATGCGCTCGGCGCGCAATTCGCTGAAGCCGGTCCCGTCAAAATAGACGTCGATCGGGGCATCGAGGCGATGACCGCCTTTGACAACCACATGGCGCGCACCGAGATCGTGAATAGCTCGGGCCGCCTCGCGCATCTCCTCCAGCGTCTCGATGTGCCGCCCAGTGAGCATCTCGGCCTCCGGCAGATTGGGCGTCACGACCTCCGCCAGAGGTAGCAGGACACCGCGCAGGGCCGCAACGGCCTCGGGCTGCAGTAGCGGGTCCCCGCTTTTGGCCGCCATGACAGGATCAACAACCAGACGCAGTTTCCAGCGAGCGACGCTGCGGGCGACGACTTCAATAATGGGGGCCGTCGCCAGCATGCCAGTCTTGGCAGCGTCGGCGCCGATGTCCTCGAGCACAGCATCGATCTGGGCCTCCACCAGCTCCGGCGGCAGTTCGAAGGCAGCCCGCACTCCTAACGTGTTCTGGGCTGTGATGGCCGTGATGGCCGAGAGACCATAGACCTCCAGGGCGGCGAAGGTCTTGAGGTCAGCCTGAATGCCAGCCCCAGCGGAGGAATCCGAGCCGGCAATGGTCAACGCCCGCGGGTGTCGTTGCTCTTCGCTCATAATCTCCCTCGTGCTTCTTGTGTCTTGACCATGCTTCCATACTCCGACGGCCCTCTCTGCCGTTGGCACGGCTCTCAGGCTGGCCACTGCTCTTGTCGCCAGGCCATTTCCCAGAAGAGCCATTCATAGCAGGTGCTGATGCGAAAGATCTCGTAGAGACGGGCCAGGGCCTCTGCTGGCAGGCGCTCAGCGTGGAGGTCCAGGCGCTCGCGCAGCCAGCGCCCCACGGCATCGAATTCGGGATCGGCATAGGTGCGCAGCCAATCGGCATAGGGATGCTCAGGAGCCGGCGGCTTGTTGCCCGTGAGATGGGTGCCCACCTCGGCATAGATCCAGGCACAGGGCAGCATAGAGGTGATGATCTCGGGGAGGGTCCCGCTGGTGGCGACGGTCAGCAGATGACGGGTGTAGGCGTAGTTGGTGGGAGCCATCGGCGTGGCCGCCATCTGCTCAGGCGTCAAGCCAAAACGCTCGCCGTAACGGCGGTGCAGCTCCTGCTCGACGACGAGGGTGTTGAGCAGCAGGCGGCCAAACTGCTCGATCTCGGCGTGATCCTCGCTCCGAGTGGCAGCAAAGGCAAAGCATTTGGCCAGCACGTCGAGAAAGAGAGCATCTTGCCGGATATAAAACTCGAAATTGGCGCGCGGCAGGGAACCATCGCCGAGGGCGACCACAAAAGGATGTTGCAGCTGGCGCTGCCACAGAGGGAGAACACTCTCACGCAAACGCGCGGAGAGACCGCTCCCCGCAGGCATAGCGGTGGTTTCAGCAGCAGACATGATGACCTGACCTCCACAAAGCGGATCGATCAAGCACGGGGAGAGCGTTCAGGCCAGGAATCGCCGATTGCGGGATGAATGAAGGGGAAGCAGAAAACCATGACAGCTGCTGCCAGGGCCACAGTTTTCTCAATCACCCGCGTTCCCTTCGCTGGCATTACCCAGATCAGGTCAGTTCAGGGTCCCCCACACACTCCGGTGGTGTTCTCAGCCTGGCTGCACCAAGCTCCCCTAGCGAGTACAGATGCGTCTCAGACCGGCGATCGCCCGCACCAGGCGCACTCTCAGCCTCCGCCTTTTGCGCCCGGGCCTTCCTCTTGCTGGCAGATCGCGACCGACCAGGTTTTTCGCTGCTGAAGGCAGGAGGAACAAACAGCTGATCGCAGCAGCAAGCACCGATCGCCTTGACGCTTCTTCCACCGCCAATTATAGCCAAGCCGCAGTGAAAGTGCAATGCCGCCGTCTGGTGGCAGTGGCCTCGGTTGCCAGCTGACCCACTATGATGACGTCAGCGACCTGGGTGCGCTCTCCGCTTGCCGCTGCCGCCAATCGACCTCGTTGACACAGCCGCCTTTGATGGCCACTGTGCCCACCGCCTGGCCCTCGAGGTTCCACAGGGTATAGATGCCGGCAGGCAAAGCCGCAAAGACGGCAGCGAAGAGCTGCTTGCCATTAAAGTGCCGCTCCAATACCGCTGTGTGGGTACGCCGCTGCGGCTCCTGCACGGGACTCACCTCGATCTCTTTGCCGCGCAGCTCGGGGCCGGTATAGAGGACCAGGGCCCCGACTTCGCCGCCAATTTCCAGAACCACGGGCTCGCTGTGAATACGCTCAAAAAAAGACTGACTTTCCTCCATCTCTTCTCTCCATCCCTCCCATCATTCTTGCTGTGGTGGGCCTGTCACCAGTTACTGCGCTGGCAGTGCTGCACGGTAGACCAGCAGGACAAGCCGGACCCCTGACCCGGCTGGGCCATGAGGACAGTCTGACTATTGGCACTGGAGAAGATGGGCGGCCAGCCACGCTCGGCGCCCGGCAGGCTGACCGGGACCCCTCCCGGGCTGGGCCGCCCGCCCTGGCCTTCAGCTCGCCGGAACATCAAAGCCACTCTTGGGGGTGGCTAAGTAAGGAAAGTGCTTGAGGTAGTTGGTGCGCGGGGGAACGCCTCCAGTGAGCTTGGAGACGGCAGCATCGGGCGTGTAGTTGTGATCGATGAGTGGATAGGTGGCCCCCGCCACGGCTCGCAGCTCAATGGTCACCACGTCGTCGAAGACGCGCCGCCCATTGGGGAAACCAGCCAGGTCGCCGCCGAGAATACCGAAGATGTTCGGCTTGCTGGCGGGCGGAATGGCCACATTCAGCCGTAGCAGGTCAGCGGGCTTCGAGCCGGTGAAGTTCTGGAAGCCGTCAATGAGGCCGGCAGGAATGCCTGTGAGCAGAATGGCTACCAGGTCGGCACGCGGCGCCGTCAGCGCCTGCAGGTGAGGGAAGACGCCAGGATAGAGGACGGGCAGCAGCCGCGCCACTTCGGGATGCTCAACATATTTGACAAAGGCAGCGTCATCTTTGGGAGCCAGGCGATTCCAGAGGTTTTTCTTGCCTAGTGGCACAATGACCTCGTTAAAGAGAGGATTGCCCAGGCGCGAGACCTGCACCCAGGGACCCGTATGGGCCGGCTCCTGCCCGCTGTCGTGCAGGGTCACCTTCTGGCGACTGGCCGAGGCCCAGACCCCAATGACCGAGCGCGGGTTTTTATGATCGGCGGCAGCATAGCGCTCACGTGTCAGGCTGGATTTGGGGACCTGCAGAGCGATGCTGTGCACATTCAGATCTTTGGTAGCATCGACCCCCGGCTGCGGAGGTCGTGGGAAGAGGTGCAGATTCTGTAACGGGCGAATGTCGAGCAAATCGAAAATAGCGCCCAGGTCGACATAGAAGCCTTCGTTGCGCTGACCAGCGAAGACCTGACCCCCACCCGGCAACTGATGAATAGCCGCTTTAGCCAGCTCTTCATAGTTGGGAGTCGAGAGCGGCCCGATGTTGCAGGGCGGACAAGCCAGGTGCCGCCCCAGCACTTTGGTGGTGCCGTCCTCTTCGATGCGCGTCACCGTGTAGAACTGGCGCCGATTCCAGTTGGGGCTGTCGAGCGCAGTGATCGGCCCCGTATTGTAAAGAAAGGTATCGGGATTGCGTACTTCCGTCTCAAAGCGAAATTGATAGGTGATATCGGCCAGAGCGTCACCATCGTTGTCAATGTGAATTTCGTAGAGGACGTCGTCGCCAAATTCGTAAAAGTTGGGGCCTCCGGCTGGCTCCTGAAGCGGAATGTAGTTGGCGATCAGCGTGACCGTCTCTGGCCTGTCTGGGCTGACAAAGGCGTAGACGTCAGTATTGTCAGCGACCGGATCTTTGGCAATCTCTGGGGCTTCGCGATGCGATGACATTGACCTTACCTCTCCTTCCCCTGCCACATGCAGGCAATAATCATGGTTGCGCGGCCCTCTTGAGGAGATGGGCGACCAGATGCGGATCACGATAGGTGATCTCACGTGTACCGGTCAGGATGCTCACCTCTCCCGTGCTCCGCTGGCGCACATGCAGCACCAGCGGCTCGTCGTTCTCTGAGGCAGAGGCCAGGTCGGAACCTGCTGCCCGGCCTGCATTTACTACACCGGCTGCTGCTGGCTGCGCTTCGACCGGCTGCGCCACAGCAAAGGCCCCAACCAGAGCGCTTCCGGTGGCCACGCCAACGGAGGTCCGCTTGAGAAAACTGCGCCTTGTCATTCGCGGCATGGTTATCTCCTCACTTTGCCTTGCTGGTTTGTTCGGTTCGACACCGCTGAGCGCCTGCCCCTCATGACTTGCTGCCGTCATGAGGAGCAGGTAACAGCTCATACATACAACCGCTTCACCTTTGAAGCCGGTCAGGTCTTTACCCCCAGTATAGAGAGGCGCAGAATTCATCTCTATCAAGAAAGGGCCTTTCCTGCCGCCATAAGAATAACCAGGCTCTCGATAGGCCCAAGATCGAGTAGGCCCTCGCTCCGGCGCGCCGGAGCGAGCACCTCATTGCAAGTGGCCAGCAGGCCCCCCTCGGCGCTACGCTTTGCTGGCCCAGGCTTCCCCCACGGGCGTGGCCATCAGCAGGGAAGGCTATGCGCGCTTCGCGACATATCAGCGCTCAAGCATGAATAGCAGCAACAGCTCGTTTATTATCTCTAACGAGCAAGGGCAACGCACATCAGCGTTCAGGTCAGCGCTATTGGTCTAGCTCGCTCCAGCCCATACGTCGCCAGAGCGCCCGCAGGAGCGGCGGCGCCCACCAGTTGAAATCACCCAGCAGTCGCATCGTCGCCGGGACCAGCAAAGCACGGATGATACTGGCATCCAGCAGAACGGCCAGCGCCAGCCCTACGCCAATCTCCTTGATGAAGATGATGCGGGCCGTAGCAAAGGCAGCCAGAACCACCGCCAGCAGCAGAGCGGCACTGGTGATCAGTCCGCCGGTGCGCTGGAGTCCGAGGGCGACAGCCTGGCGATTGTCGCCGCTCTGATCGTAATACTCCTTGATGCGGCTCAGCAGAAAGACCTCATAGTCCATCGAGAGGCCAAAGGCAATGGCGAAAATGAGCACAGGCTGTGTGCCATCTATGCTGCCAGGCGGCTCAAAGTCCAGCACAGAGGCGAGGTGTCCCTGCTGGAAGATCCAGACCAGCGAGCCAAAGGTGACGGTCAGCGAGAGGAGGCTGAGCAGCACGGTTTTGAGCGGAATCAGGAGCGACCCGGTCATGACAAAGAGGAGCAGCATCACCGCCAGGATCAGCAGGGCCAGAGCCACAGGAATCGTGGCCCGCAAATTGGCGAAGAGATCGATCTGCTGGGCCGTCAGGCCGCCCACGAGAGCCGTCAGTCCACCTGGCAGGCTGAGCTGCCGGATCTGTTCAACCAGATGGCTGGCCTGTGGAGAGAGCTCGTTGTAGGCCAGTGCCACGGTGACCTGGGTGTAGCGACCGTGAGCCAGTAGATGGGCCACGTTCGTCAGCTCGGGCTGCCTGGCCGGCTCTGGCTGGGCATAGAGCCGCTGGTACTCAGCTAGCGAGAGCCGGGGATCAACGGTGACCAGGCTCTCAATATGGATGACGCCAGGGAGGCGCTTCAGCTGCTGGACATAGCGATCGAGCCGGGCCAGGCCCACAGCCGAGAGGACACCTGTCTCGCTGCTGAGAGCAATCGTAATCTGAGCGGCCCCGTGTTCGCGAAAGTCATGGCTCAGACGCTCAGCCAGCAGCCGCGCCGAGGCTGTTGCGGGCAGTACACTGACATCCGGCGTCGAGAAGGAAACTGAGAGAAAAGGCCAGCCTGGGAGGAGCAGGCACGGCAACAGGACCAACAAGACAGGCCAGGGATGCCGCATGACCAGTTCGGCAATCCAGGCCCAGGCTCCCGTAGTCCTCCCGCGGCCCTCCTCCCTCGGCCTAGATGCAAGAGCACCCTGAGCAGCTGACCGGCCCTCCCGAAGCAGTCGGAAACCACCGCGCAGGCTCAGCAGGTTAATCCGTTTCCCAAGGACAGCCAGGAAGGCAGGCAAGAGCACCAGCGCGGTCAGCAGAGCCACGAGCACGGTAGTGATCGCTCCCAGACCCAGGCTGCGCAGAAAGACCTCTGGGAAGAGGAGCAGGCCCAGGAGGCTCAGGCTAACCGTCAGCCCCGAGAAGAGGACGGCTCTCCCCGCCGTACGCAAGGTGGCTCGCAAGGCGAGAGCCACCCGCGGCTCCCCCGCATGATCCCCCGCCACCAATTCCTCTCGAAAGCGCGTGATCATCAGGAGCGCATAATCTATCGACAGGCCCAGACCCAGCATAGTAACGACGTTAATGGCAAAGACCGATATCTCAGTTACTTCTGCCAAGAGATGCAGGATAGCAAAGGCCAGAATAACCGTCATTCCGCCAATCACTAGCGGCATCATGGCTGCGACAAGACCACCAAAGACGATCAGTAGCAGCAAAGTCACCAGTGGGAAGGTCAGCAACTCAGCTCGTTCCAGATCCTGGCTGACCTGCTGGTTGAGTTCCACAGCAAAGGGGACACTTCCCCCGGCGGTAATCTGCAAGAGGGGCGAGGTCAAAAGCGGCAGGATCGCCCGGTACTCTTGTTCTTTTGTCGACTCGTCCTGATGAGCGAGCTGAATGAGGACCAGCGTTTCGCGTCCATCGTCGGAGAGGAGCTGAGGGCTGCGCCTAGTATAGTAGGAAGTCAGCCCAGCAACCTCACTGCGGGCCTGGAGCGTACGCAAGAGCGCGCGCGCTGCCTCCTCAAAGACCGGGTCAGTCGGATGCAAGCCCGGCGCTTTGAGCAGCAGGATCACATCAGGAGTTGCTCCTGGAAGCTGCTTTTCAAGGAGCTGCTGAGCCTGGAAGGATTCGCTTCCGGGCACATCGAAGCCGCCAGTCTTGAGAGCAGCAAAGAGGCCGGTCCCGTAGATGAGCGCCAGGACGATGAAGAGGGGCGCTGTACCCAGGACCAGCCAGCGCCAGCGATAGAGCCAGGGGGCATAACGCATACTGAGCATGAATCTTTCTCCCCACGATGCATGCAGCCGTGTTCACCAGGACCAGGAAAGAAAGGAGCTTACACCGGCATACCAGCACAAATGCGCTCGCTGAGCGACGGCAGCCAGCGCTCAAGCAGGAACAGCAGGCGGAGAGACCTGGTAAGCGCCCGCTGCGTCTGACCAGCAGCAACGGCTCGCAAGAGCAGCTCTGCACAGCGTCCGGCCTCCATCTTCTGGCCGTGCTCGTGCCAGCGCGGTAGACGCTCCGGCGGGAGTTGCTGGCCTGCTCCGGTCGCCGTTGGTCCTGGATAGATGGTGAGCAGACGCACACCGCTACGCCTGCATTCGCGACGCAGCCCCGTCAGCAGCGCATCACCCGCCGCCTTGCTGGCTGCATAGGCACTCGCCCAGGGAAAGGCCAGGCGCGCCATCGGCGAGGAGACGCTGACGATCGTTCCCTTTTCTCGCTGCTGCTCCATCAGGGGCAGAAGCTGCTGCAAGAGGAAGAAGAGACCGTAGAAATTGGTGGCCATCATCTCTTCCAGCTCCGCGCTGCCTATCGTCTTCAGCGGCCCGAGATACTCGATACCGGCACAGTAGATGGCCAGATCGATGCGCCCAGTACGCTCCCAGACCTGGCTCAGCAGGTCCGCCACCTGCTGAGGATCGCGTACATCGACGGGACAGGTCAGGAGCTGAGCTGACTCCTCCACCTCACGCGCCAGCATAGCCAGACGCTCCGGTGAGCGCGCCGCGGCGATCACCTGCGCACCGGAAGCCAGCAGCCGGTGGACCAGGGCCGCGCCGATTCCTCCGCTGGCTCCTAAGACCAGTACAACCTTGCCCCGGAAGCCCGGTCTTTCCATGTCGCTGCCTCCTTCCCAATCAGCGGCCAGCAGTCTGGACCAGTGGCCAGGTCAGCAGGCCGAAAGAGAGCAGTAGGGTTCCAACGGAGAGGAGTACCAGCTCACGCCGCTCGCGCACCCCGATGGCGCTCCCACCCTCGCCGGCGGCACCTTCTTCACGCTGCTGCCTCTCAACCCAGTGCAGACGACGGTCGATCAAGAGTTTGCGCAGGAGCGCTAGGGCACACAAGGCCGCTCCCACGCTCAGTAAGAGGTACTCGCTCTGGCCACTCATCAGGGCCTGCCAGACAAACAGCCCAAGGAGGAGCAGCGCACAGCATAAGGCCAGATCGTTGAAACGGCCCCATACCTGCAGGCGCAACTGATCGGTAAGATTGACCTCCAGAGCAGAACTGGCTTCCCTGAGCGCACGCAGCAGGGGCGGACGCACACAGATGGCCATGATCAGGCTCCCACCAGCCAGAACAGCGAGCAGCAGCCGTTCGACAAGGACCAGCCACACGGTCATCTCAACACCTCATTAACATTGTCAACTAATAGAACAAAGTTCACCAAATTTCAAAAAAAAATTAGTGCGCGGGAGCCTGTTCCCAGGCCCGCAGCAGATCGCGCACCGCCCGCGTCAGGAGCAGCTTCGCGCGGGGAGGGCCGCCGTAGACCAGGTGTGCCAGGGCGAGGCTCACCAGGCCATGCAAGGTTGCCCAGAGGATATCGACGGCGTCATCCAGGTTGCGCAGGGTCACAGAGCGGGCCTCGCTCCAGTTTGCCAGTACCGACCGCACCAGAGCAAAGGTAGCTTTGGCCTCTTGAATGTTGTGCAACCCGCCCTGACGCAGGCTAAACATCAGCTCGTAGAGCGTCTGATTGCGCCAGACGAAGCCCCAATAAGCTGTGGCTATATGGAGCAGCCGCTCCTCGGGGTCCCTCTCCCCAGCAGCAGCGCGGCGCAGCTCCTCCAGCAACTGGGCAAAGCCCTGCACCAGCAGCGTTTCTAGAATGGCGTCCTTATCCTCGAAATACTTATAGAGCGCGGAAGGACTATACTCGATGCGCTCAGCCACCCGACGCACCGTCACAGCCTGCCAGCCCTCCTGTGCCGCAATCATCAGCGCCGCCTCCATAATCGCCTGCCGCATGG
Organism: Thermogemmatispora onikobensis; assembly: GCF_001748285.1. NCBI lineage: Bacteria > Bacillati > Chloroflexota > Ktedonobacteria > Thermogemmatisporales > Thermogemmatisporaceae > Thermogemmatispora > Thermogemmatispora onikobensis. The sequence goes on from NZ_BDGT01000009.1 coordinate 24,001, forward strand.
CTTCGCGCTCGCGCTCCCGTCTCTCCTTGCTGCCCACGCTCTGCTCTCCTTTCCGCTTTCATCAGCAATGGTAAACTAAGTTCACCCAAAAGTCAAGCGCTCGTTTGCAGAAGAGTGGCGATTGAGACCATCGCAGGCCCCTGCAGGAGCGGCGAGCAGCCGTCAGCCGCAGGGGCCTTGTACGGGAGAAAGCGCGTTTGTCAGGTTGCAATCGAAGCCTTCCTACGCCCCTGGTCCTTCGCGCTCGCAAGCAACCCAACCGCCCAGTGACTGGTCCTGCCTATCCCATTCGCTCAGTTCTCCTGGACAGGTGGCAAGAGCACCGCCGCCAGCAGTTGGCCCTCGACCAGGCGCTGCGGGGGTCCGCTGCGGCCCAGCAGGGGGATTTCCTGAGCGCGCAGGACCCGTGTCTGCTCGCCTCTGTTCGCTCCTTCTGGGCGCCAGACGAAGAGCAGCTGATCCGTAGGCTGAACCAGCAGCGTCGTCAGCAGCTGATCGCCAGGGAGGAGTGTCAGGCTGGTCACGCCTGCCGTGGCTCGTCCGCGCAAGGGCAGCTCCTCCACGGCCAGGCGCTTAGCGTAGCCTTGCTCGCTGAGGAGGAGCAGAGCGGTCCCTGTCGCCAGTTCTCCCGGCTGCTCTGGCTGGAGATAGGCAGCGCTCACCAGGCGCGAGCCAGCGGCCAGGGTCATGGCCATCACCCCCTGACCACTACGGCCCTGGGAGCGCAGACTCTCATCGGCAAAGCGCAGGGTCTGCCCGCTATCGCTACTCACCAGATACTCGCCGCCGGCTCTGACCACCAGGGCCGTTGCCACCGCATCGCCTTCCGCCAGCTTCATATCTTGCAAGCCCTCCTCATCTACCGTGCGATACTCGCTCAGCGGCGACTTTTTCACCTTCCCCTGGCGACTAAAGGTTACCAGATAGCGATCCTCCTCGTGCGCCGCCAGTGCGAAGAGCGCCACTGGCTCCTCTTCTGGATTGAGGGCCAGCAAGCGAGCCAGTGGCTCACCGCGGGCCGAGCGCGTTGCCTGCGGTAGACGGAACGCCGGCACCTGGAAGACGCGCCCGCTGGAAGCAACGCAGAGCACAGCGTCCTGTGAGTAGCCTGGCAGGATCTGGCGCAGCTGCTCATCGCCACGCACCGGCCCATAGCGCTCCGACGAGCGCGTTCCATAGGCCCCGGGCGGCAGAGCCTTCACCGCCGCTGCGCGCGTCAGCACCAGCGTCAGGGGTGTCCGCTCATAAAGGGGCTGCACTTCGCGCACCGGCTCATCGACGCGCGCCTGGGCGTCAACGACCGTGCGGCGCCCATCTCCGAAGCGCCGGATCAACTGCTGCATCTCTCGCTTGAGTTGCGCCACCAGTGCTCGTCGATCGCTCAGAAGGTGCTCCAGCTCGGCTACCCGCGTCTGCAGCTCTTCGCGCTCACGAACATACTTCTGCGCGTCCAGGCGCGTCACCTGGGAGAGCGTCATCCCGGCGATCACCTCCGACTGGGCTGCCGTCAGCCGATAGCGCTCCTCGATGGCCCGGCGCGCCGCTGCGCGGTCCTCCGCCTGCTGAAAGAGGCGCACGATCTCCTGAGCGTTGGCTGCGCCGATGATCAGCCCCTCCAAAACGTGCAAGCGCTCGCGGGCCTTACGCAGTTGAAACTGCGCGCGGCGTGTCAGAACATCGATCTGGTGGGCATTCCAATAGTTGAGCAGCTCCAGCATGCCCACCTGGCGCGGCTGGCGAGCCGGCTGCATTGGTTCCCCGAAGAGAAAGACCATTTGGAAGGAGAGCGAGACTTGCAGATCGGTCTCCTGATACAACTGGGTCAGTACGCGCGCCGGATCGGCATCTTTTCGCAGGTCGAGGACAATGCGTGTGCCCTTCTCGGCGTCGCTCTCATCGCGCACATCCGGCAGCAGCCCCTCAACGCGCCCGGCATTGATGGCCTCGGCAATGGAGACCTTCACTCGATCGCGCCCTACCGGCGGGATCTGCACGACCACCAGCGAGCGGCTGCGCGGCGTCTCCTCAAGCCGCACCTCGGCTCGGACTACGATGCGCCCCTTGCCGGTGGTGAAGTAGTCGCGAATGCCATCCAGGCCAATCACACGCCCGCCCTGGGGGAAGTCCGGCCCCTGGATCATCGTCATCAGCTGCTCGACGCTCATCTCGGGCTGATCAAGCAGGGCAATACAGGCCCGCAGGACCTCGGCCAGATTATGGGGCGGAATATTGGTCGCCAGGCCGACGGCGATGCCGCTGGAGGGATTAATCACGGGCGGCAGGCGCCCGGGCAAATAATCTGGCTCCAGGACCTTGGGGTCCTGCTTATAGGTCGGGTGCAACGGCACCGTCTCGCATTCCAGATCGGCCATCAAGGCCTCGGCCAGCGGCGAGAGACGCATCTCTGTATAGCGATAGGCGGCGGGGGCATCGCCATCCTCGCTGCCCATATTCCCCTGGCCCTCGATCAGGGGGTAGCGCATCGTAAAAGGCTGGGCCAGGCGCACGGCGGCCTCATAGACCGAGGCATCGCCGTGAGGATGGTAGTTACCCAGAATCAGCCCCACCACCTCGGCGCTCTTGACCGTAGGACGCTCGGAGCGATAGCCGGCCTCGCGCATCCCGGTCAGAATACGGCGCTGCACCGGCTTGAGACCATCGCGGGCATCCGGCAGCGCGCGATCGGTCACCACCGACAGCCCGTAGGTGGCGAAGGCGCGCGCCAGCAGGACCGCGAAGTCCTCCTCGCGAATCGTCCCCTGCTCAACCGAACGATCAGACATGCGTGCCATACGTCTGCCTATCCTTTGCTCTGTCTCCGTCATCGATTGGCTCCTGCCCTCCTGCCGCTAGACATCGATCTCCCTGATCTTGCGCGCGTGCTCGGCCAGAAAGCTGCGACGGGCCTCGGCGTTGCGATCCTCCATCAATTCGGCCACCAGCCTCGAGGCCAGGACCGCATCCTCCAGCGTCACGCGCTTGAGCGTGCGCTGAGCCGGATCGAAGGTTGTATCCCGCAGCTCCTGGGGATTCATCTCCCCCAGCCCCTTATAGCGCTTGAACTCCAGGCCCTGAGCCTCGGGATGCGTCGCCAGAAATTGCTGACGCGCCTCGTCGTCTAGCAGCCAGACGACACGCCCCCTATAGCGCACCGAGTAGAGGGGCGGGCAGGCAATGTAAACATGGCCACGCTCAATCAGCTCGCTAAACTCCTGGTGGAAAAGGGTCAGCAGCAGACACTGAATGTGCAGGCCGTCGACATCGGCATCGGTGGCAATGATGATGCGCTGGAAGCGCAGCTTGCTAATATCAAAGGCATCGCGGGTGCCCGTGCCAAGGACATTAATAATGGTGCGGATCTCCTCGTTGCGCAGGATGCGCTCCAGATCGGCTTTGGCCACATTCAGGGGCTTCCCTTTCAGCTTGAGCACCGCCTGGTACTCCGAGAAGCGCCCCTGGCCAGCGCTGCCTCCGGCAGAGTCGCCTTCGACAATAAAGAGTTCAGCCCGCGCCGGATCGTTGGTATTGCACTTCAGAAACTTGCGCGAGAGCGAGGTGTCGATGAGTTCGCCATTCTTCTTCTCACCGCTGCGCGCCAGCTCCTCGACCAGCTGAGCTTCGTTACGAGCCTTCTGCATTTGTTGGATCTTTTTGATCCACTCTTTGCCAGCAGCCGGATTGCGCTCAAACCACTCTTTGAGTCCTTCATCGACGATCGAGCGCACAATGCCCTCAACCGGGGCATTGTTGAGACGATCCTTGGTCTGCCCCTGAAACTGGGGGTTGGTGAGCTTGACCGAGATAACGGCGTTGAGGCCCTGCTGAATGACCTCGGGGCGGAAGCCCTCCTTGTCGCGGCTCTTGATGATCCCCCATTTGAGGGCGTAGTCATGGACCACGCGCGTCAGGGCCGCTTTGAAGCCTGTTTCATGGACGCCACCATCGCGCGTGCGCACGGCATTGGCGTAGCTGAAGAGCGTCGTTTTAAAGCCGGTTGTCGGTTGCAGGGCCACCTCCACCTGGACGCCATCGCGCTCACCGGCAATGGCGATCACCTGCTTGAAGAGCGGCTGGCCGCCCGCAGCGCCCCCGGCGGCCAGGTCGCGCACGTAATCGGGCAGGCCCTCGCGCGAATAAAAGAGATATTGCACCTGCTGCCCGCTGGCTTCATCCCAGAGATCGAGGTGGAAAGCTACCCCGCGATTGAGATAGGCGGCGGCCTTGAGCCGGCTCTGAACCGCTTCGGGAGCGTAGTAGGCCTCCGCGTCGAAAATGCTGCGGTCGTAGAGCCACCAGAGCTGCGTCCCATGCAAGCGCGGATCACATGGGGTAATCTCATGGGGAAGCGCAAGGCCGCGCTGGAAGCGCTGGCGAAACTGCTGCCCGTTGCGCCAGATGGTCAATTCCAGCTCTTCGGAGAGGGCATTAATCACCGTTGCCCCGACCCCATGCAGGCCGCCAGCCGTCTTGTAGGCCCCTTCAGCAAATTTGCCGCCCGAGTGCGGCACGGTCATGATGACGGTCGCCGCCGGCAGCGTCCGGCCCTGATAGGTCATGGGATCAAACGGCATGCCGCGCCCCTCGTCGCGCACCGTGACCCGGCCATCACGCTCAATGCGTACCCAGATATGGCGGCCATAGCCCGCCACAGCCTCATCTACAGCGTTATCAAGAGCCTCCCAGAGCAGATGCAACAGCCCAGAGGTTGAGGTCGAACCAATGTACATGCCAGGCCGATGACGAATAGCCGTTAGCCCTTCCAGTACCTGGATATTGGCCGCTGAGTAGCCAGTCGGATCACTGCCGGCTGAGCCTTCCCTGCTTCTTCCCCGGCCCCGCCCACGCCGCTCCCCGTCCTGAAACGCTCCCTCCTGCTCTTCGACCTGCTCCGCCCGCGCGCCCGACACCGGTTGCAGCTGCTCCTCGGTTTCTGTGTCAACTGTACCTACTGAAAAAAGTGAAAGTTGTCCGTCTATTCCTACAGGTTCCCCTGTAGGAACAGCGCTAGCCCGGGGGGAACGAGTCATCTGAGAAAGTTCCTCTCTTGCCTTTGCTGTTCTTGCCGAGACAGGATACAGCCTTGTTTGGGGAAAGTCAAGGGGGTTTTGGACCAAAAGTTCTAGCTTCTCCCCCCGCTGTGGGCCCGCTTCCCTGCACCAGACCAGCAGAGGTGAAGGGCAAACGACGCTTGCTAAGAGCAGGAGAAGCAAAGAGAACAAACAGTACGGTCAGCAGGTTGATTGAAATTTTGACCGTCATTGATTATAATCGTTTTACATTTAAAAGGGTGTCGCATTATGCCTGGTGACTCGCGCCAAGCGAGCCGTTCCCGGGCGAGGGCGGCAGAGCCGAGCATTGTGAGATTGATTACGGGAAGGACGGAAGGAACGTATGGCACGTCCAGCCAAGCGAGTATCTCCTGACACGCTAGGAGGGCGTATCCGCGCAGCACGGCAGAGCCTACGCCTCTCGCTGGCGGATGTCGCTGACGGTCGCTACAGTACCAGCCTGATCTCTCAAATCGAGCGCAACCGCGTCGAGCCTTCGCCAGAGAGCCTGCGCTTCCTGGCTGAGCGGCTGAATCTGCCCCTGGACGATTTGATGGTCCTGGTTCAGCAGCAGCGCGAGTCGGAGGCCGAGGCCAATCGCTACAAGGAAAACGAGGAAAAGTTGAATCACGCTCTCCGCTTGCTAGAGAGCAAACATGTGAAAGCAGCCCTGGACCTGGTTACGACCATCAACATCGAGCATGCTCCTCCTTCACTGCGCTGGAGGCTCTATGCTTTGAGAGGACAGTGCTTCTTTAGCATGCGGGAGTTTGTGCAGGCTCAGCGGCAGTTCTTCCAGGCCGCCGCTTTGCGCCCTGAGCGACTACCAACCGAGCAGGTCTATGAGGCGACATTGCTCCACCTGCACCTGGCCGCAACCTGCCGCGAGCTGGGCTATCTCGATCTGGCTAATGATCACTATGAGACGGTGCTGAAGCTGATGCAGCCAGAAACCCCCATTCACTACGTGGCTGAAGCCCACTGGGGGCTCGCTCTGGTTTCGTTCGAGCGCGCCGATACGCACCGCGATAATGAGCAGTGGCCCGCTGAGTCCGAGCGACTGAAGTATCGCGCCCTCCATCATGCCGAGAACGCTCGTACGCTTTATCGCTCGATTGGCGACGAGATCAACGAGAGCTTGCTGAGCTGCGAAATCGCTCTGATCTACCAGGGCCTGGGCCGTTTGGACGAGGCCCGCGCCTGTCTGCGTGAGGTGCTGGAGAAGTGGCAGCCGCGAGTGGCTGCTGCCTCACCCGTGGCGAAGAATAGTCTGGAGGAGCGCCGTCAGAAGCGCGAGGCCAATGTGGTAGCAGCGGCAGCGGCCTATCTGGCGAGCCTTGAGCTACAGTGTCAGCATTATGAACTGGCCCTGGAGTACGTTCGCCAGGCTCACGAGGCGGCACGCAAAAGCTATACGCTGCGCCGCGCGGAGGCCTATCTGATCGAGGGCCAGATCCTGGAGGCCCTGGAGCAAGAGCAGGACAGACCGATCAGCGGCGAGTCCGGGGCTGAGCGAGCTTTCCGTGCCGCTATCGAGGAGCTGAAGCCTACCGATCGGATGGCGGCCCTGATTCATGCTCACGATCTGCTGGGACGCCATTTGTTGAAGCGCGGTAGAATTAGGGAGGGCGAGTACGAGCTGGATGTGGCGCGTGCTCTGGCTCAGACACGCCGTCAGTGGCAGGAGCCGCTGGCGATCACCGATGAGCAGTGAGTACGGCACGGCGCCAGGGCCAGATCCATTCGCCGGCACCGCTCAACGATGACTGGCGCAACTTCCTCCTTGTGCCAGCCGTAGATTCTCTAGCAAGGCCCAGCAGGAAGCAGCCTGTGGGATAGCTCAGCTGACAGACTGGGCCGCGCGTCATGCCGAGCATCGTTCGATAGGAGCCAGAGCATACCGAGAGAGGATCAGCAGCAAGCAGTCTGCCCCTCCAGACGCTAGTGCGCGCATTACGGGGAGGTTCACATGCAGAAGCCAGTGACTGGACAGTATGAATGCCAGCATCGTTCGCTGCCGGTGCCGGGGCTGGATGCCTGGACTGCACGGGTCGACCGTCTGACTCTGCTGCCCAATGGACGTTTTGTGCTGTTCACTCAGGAGCGCTCGCGCCTGGCCCAGGCCGCTCAGAGTCTGCTGACCAGCTCAGGCAGCGGCGCTGGGCCTGCTGTGAGCCAGCCACCCGCAGCGACGCGGTACGAGGGTCAGTATGTCTGCCAGGAGCGTCGGCTGCTGCTGCTCTTCGACGATGGGAGCCGCCTGGAGGGCCAGTTTGCCTGGAATGGTGAGGGGGTACAGCTCGGACCGAACTTCTTCCAAAAGGTTTCTGACAACACGTTTTTTCCTCCTCCCCAGCGCCTCAAGCAGGAGATGGAGGAGCTGGCCAAGGGTCTCAAGGTAGCCGCCACGCTGGGAAGTCTGGCTGTGAAGGCCGCCCGGGCCCTCCAGAGCACTCAAACGAGCAGCCCTGCTCAGCGTCCTTTGTCTTCACCGCCCTCTCCGGCAGGCATGGGACCATCCGCCCCCCCTTCCGCTGCTCCAACACCTGCGCCTCCGACCACCCCCGGCTCGTTTCCTCCCCCCGCCGCTGATGGCCAGAGCCAGGCCGCGGCTGATAGCGAGACCTTTTTCTGCGATCAGTGCGGGGCCCGCGTGCGCCCAGGCAAGCACTATTGTGGACAGTGTGGCGCCCTCCTGCCCTGACGCCCGGCCAGGCCGGTCGCTCTATCGCCTCACCGCGCCATGTCTCTCAACCTGAACCGCTGCGAGCCTGACTCGCGCCACGCGGCGCCGCGCCCTTGAAACAGAGAGGGCCTTTCTGGCGTGAATAGACTGGGAGCTTTTCTCTGGAGTTTGTGGATGACTATGACAACGGAAGAAGTCTCTGAAGGGAAGCAACAGCATCGCACGCGCCCAGGAGCCTCCAGCCGGGCCAGATTGGAGAAGATCGTGCAGCGCGCTCAGGCTTTTTTTGTCAAATTCAACAATGACTGGGTCATGAACCTGGCGGCAGCTCTGGCCTTTAACTTGCTGACCGCAATGGCTCCGCTAGCCGTGGCACTGCTGGCCCTTCCAGGTCTGCTGCTGGGCAAGGCCGAGGTCCGCATGTACCTCAGTCAGGTCATTCTTTCGATCTTTCCGCGGATGACGGCCTCGCCTGAGCTGATCGATGCCCTGCTGCGCCAGCTCAATCGCGTCTCTGGTCCCCTCGGCGTCGTCTCCGTCCTGATCGCTCTCTTCACAGGCTCTCGCCTCTTCGTCTTGCTGGAGGGCTGTTTCGGCATCATCTACCGACGGCGCCCTCGCGCCCTGCTGCAGCAGAATCTGATGGCCCTGGGTATGCTCTTGCTCTTCGCCGTGCTGACTCCGCTGATGGTCCTGGCGGCCAGCCTGCCGGCCCTGGTTATCTCCTTCCTGAAGCAGACCCCGCTTGGTCAGATACCCGGCAGCGGCTTCGCTTTCAGCTTGGGTGGCCTGCTGGGCGGCCTGGCACTCTCGTGGGTCTTCTTTTTGACGATCTATACCTTCGTGCCCAATCGACGCATCCGCTGGCGTTCAACCTGGCGCGGCGCCTTGCTGGCCGCTGTGCTGACCCAAATCTATCTGTCTCTCTTCTCCCTCTACGCCGCCCATTTCCTGAACGGCCTGGGTGGCCAGATCGGCTTTGCCATTATTCTGGTGACCTTCTTCTACTACTTCGCGGTGATTCTCCTGCTGGGCGCAGAGGTCAACGCTTTCTTCGGTGAGAAGATTCGCTCGGCCCCCGCCGATCTGGTGACACTGGTAGCTGCTAGCTCCGCTCAGGAGGCCGTCGCTTCAGCTGAGCCAGCTCCACCCCCTGCTCCTTCCAGCAACCTGATTTCATCAGGAACTAGAGACCCCAAAGAACAATCAGGGCAATCGTGACCAGGTGCAGCAGCTGGTCAACCCAGATGGAGGGGATTATGTGGTAGCGCGCCTTGAGGGCATCAATGATCAGGTGGGTGGTGAGGAGTAAAACAATGGCCAGCACCGAGGGACGGGCAAAGAGGACGAAGACCGCGGTGTAAGTGGCGCAGTGATAGAAGGCGACTTCCCAGCTCTTGCCTTTCTCCAGTGCCATCCAGCTGCTTTGGAAGGCGAAGTCTCCGACAAAATGGCAGGCCAGCCAGGTGAATAGCGTTGACAACAGACTGGTGACAACCATCGGCCATCCCCTCTGAACTCAGCTAGAGCAACAGTGCTCACTTTTTCGATCTAGCCTAGTGCCAGAGGGGATGGCCAGACTATGACCTGGCTCGCATCTCAAGAGTGAACTGGCTTACATTGCCCCCACAGAGGCACTCTGGCCCCGCCAGGGTGTCTTTGACAGGACGCGCAGCAGGAGCAGAGCCAGCACCAGTATCCAAAAGCAGAAGGCCAGGTCCTGCTCCAGCACCGAGCTATCGACCATCCCCTGGACCAGGGCGGCCACCATTGCGCCGCCGATGCTGAGCGCGCCCCAGACTAACCAGGGATCAGCTTCGGCCTGGCGATACAGGCGCGCCAGAATACGGAAGAGCAGCCAGAAGAAGAAGACCAGCACCGCCAGGAAGGCCAGGAGGCCCACAGTGCCAACGCTGACCCAGATTTGCAGAAAAATATTATGCGGATGAGAGAGGTCCGGCTCGTAGCGCAGGCCGGTGGGCCGGTGCGTCTGCGGATCGGTGGTGATCCAGTAGTGATAGAGATTCGTGCTGTGGCAGACGTTGTTCAGGCTATAATGACAGAGCCAGTTGTCGAGACCGTAGCCCGTAACAGGGCTGTCTTTGATCATGTGGAGGGCGCTCTCCCAGAGGTAGAGGCGCTTGGTAAGGGTGCCAATGCCCTGGGCGTTGGCATGCCGCTCCAGGAGATAGCTACTGATGGTGCTATGGAAGCAGAGGAGTCCAAGCCCTGCCAGGAGCATTAGCCCCAGCCCACAGATCAGCAAGAGACGGCGATCAGCAATGGCGCAGGCAATAAGAAAGATAACCGCTCCCGCACAGGCTGCCCAGGCGCCCCCAGAGCGCGTGAGATAGAGGACGAAGACGAGCGGCAGGCAGAGCGCCAGAGCTAAGAGGCGACAACGCCAGGAGGCCAGGAAGCCGCTAGTGGTCACCCGCGGCATGAGCATCAGTGCGAGGCCCAGAGGCAGGGTATAGTCGAAAAGCAGCCCCACACTGTTGGCACTCCCATAGACAGTGTTAATGCGCGGGATATCGCTGAGGCTGGCACCGCGGGCCAGCAGATCCAGGTACTGCCCTATACCGAGGAAGGCAATCAGCAAACCAGTGGCGAAGAGCGCCAGCAGCAGCCTCACCAGGTCCTGGCGCGTCCGGAGACAGTAGAGAGCTAACAGGAGATAGACCAGCGGATCAAAGACCTCCTCGCGGAAAGCCCGGAGAGCTACCGTACGGTTATAGGCGATGACAACGGAAAAGGCCGCGGCCCCCAGGAAGAGCAGAATCGGCCACAGCAAGGGACCCAGGCGGGCCCGCAGCTCGGATCCGCTCAGCCAGTAGGGCCAGTGCTGCCTCCGCACCAACGCCTGGATCACGATAACAGCCACACAACTCCAAAGGCCAATCTCCGCCGCACTAAAGCTGTAATGGCTAATAACGGTCTTTTGTTGTAAGTAGACGGGTAGACTGAGCGGCAGGAGCGCAACGGCCATCGCTGGACGATACCAGCAGAGGATCATAAAGACGAAGAGGAAAGGCAAGGTTGCAAGCGGGGAGAGATGGAAGAACGGCCCTGATCCCAGATGGGAATTGCCCGCACAATAGTAGAGGGCCATCGAGAGCACCAGGCCAGCCTCAAGAAGACGATCAAGCCAGAAAGGCGATAGAGCACGGGCAGTGGGCGAGCCTGGGGCCGGCTCGCCCCCTCTAGCCAGCCTTTCTCGCTGGACCCCGATCTCCGGTACATTGGAAGGAAGTACTTTTTCGCTCATTTTTAGACAAAACCTTCTCTATATTCCGGGTTCTGCGTACTCCCCATAGCTATACATCGATAGAAAGGGCACATTCGTCGCACTGTGACCAACTGAGCTGGTCGGGAGCGCAAGAGGTAAGATAGCAAAGAGGCGCCCCTGCTACACGTCTGCTCGCTTCAGCTGACAGGAGCAGGGGCAGCGAGTTCAATGTTCCCATTGTAGCATATGCCTGCCGGAAAGCTGCCGTCCGCGCCAAGAATAGCCGACTCGGGTGAGCACGGTTCCCGCCGAAGGCGGAGGGGACGAGCAAAGAAAGAGGATGGCCAGGCCGTCGGCGTTTAATGCGAGGCGCCTTTAGTAGCCGCTTCGGCAGGCAGGGTCTGCGACGGTTGCGCAGGAGACTGCGGGACGGGTTTGCGCGTCAGGCGCCAGAAGAGCGTCCCAAAGATGAGCAGGAAGACGACATAGACGCAGGCTTGCAGCAGCGTTGGCGCATCACTGTAACCCAGCAGGCCATGCAGCAGGCTGCCCAGCGTGCTCTCTTCGCTCAGCCAGCCACTGCTATCCCAGAGCACCGTCGTTCCAAACGGCAGCCAATGCAGCTCCTCTTGCATGGTCTGGACAGCATTACCCAATAAGCCAGCGGCAAAAAAGAGCAAGAGTAGCCCCATGACCCGGAAAAAGCGACGATAGTCGAGGCGGTAGCCCAGACGATAGATCAGGACGCAGAGAGCCACGGCCAGCACCAGGCCAAGCAGCGCCCCCAGCATGAGCAGCGGGGCCTCGTGTGTCTGAAGAGCGAAGGCCAGCGTAAAGAAAGCTGTTTCCAGCCCTTCACGACCGACCGAGGTGAAGGCCAGCAGCCCCAAAGCCAGACCTGAGCTGGCCATACTGGCCTTTGTCATCATCTCACGCTTCAAGGTGCGGCTATGATGCTGCATCCAGAAGGTCATTGAAGTCAGAAGCACCACCGCCACCAGGTAGGTCACGGTCTCAAAGACCGCCTCAAACCAGGTACCGTCGTAGATGCGAACAGTGACATATAAGGCCAATGCAGCGAGAAAAGAGCAGAAGACGGCCAGCAGCACCCCGATCCAGACTGCGCGCGCCTGGCGCATCAGCTGTAACTGGCGCAGAGCTGCCAGGAGGATGCTCACAATCAGGCTGGCCTCAAGTCCCTCGCGTAGATAGAGAATGGCAGTCGCCAGCATCGAACGCTACTTTCTCCATGTTTCGCTGACAGCGCAGCGGGCTAGTCAATGCTCTCCCTAATCCCTTCCGCTACGTTTCCAAATCCGAGTATCCTACTCAGATATGAGCCTATTCAGATGATAGCACCAGCTGCAAGCCACGGTCAAGGGATGAGTTTGCTCGCTGCTCACGCCCTCCTGCTACCCAGGCGTTGCCCAGGCCAGCCAGCCGCTCCCGGCTCTTTTCCCTTCCCCCACCCCAGCCCTGAACAGGGCTGGGGATCATCCACCTCGTCGGGAGGCCGGAAGACGCCTAGCGTGTGACCCAGATCTTGGGCGCAATGGACTTCATGATGGCCACTTCATGCCCCTCGACCATGAGCACCACACTCTCCTCGCTATCGTCAGGATTGAGCTTGCGCCCCTGAGAAACTACGGTCAGGCGCGTGCCCGGCGTCAACCCACGCTGGTGGAGATAGAGGATCAGGGCCGATTCGTCCTCAACCACCTCTGAAATGAGGAGAATCGTCGCCGTCTCACCCGGAGCCAGGGTGGAAAGCCGCACAGCTCCACAGTCGCTGAGATAGGTCCGCGCGTTGGGGACAAGACCAGGGATGGGATTGCCATGCGGGCAGGTGGTTGGTTGCTTGAGGTTGAGGATGACCTGCTCCTCAAATTTGCCTGAGATGACATGCTCCAGACGACAGGCCTCTTCATGGACCTGGTGCCACTCCATGCCCAGAAGATCGACCAGGAAGCGCTCAGCAAGCCGGTGACGTCGCAGCACAGACTCGGCGATCCGATAACCCGCTTCGGTAAGACGTACCTGCCGCTTGCTATCCATCTCTACGTATCCATCACGGACAAGCCGCTTAAGCGTCTCAGTTACCGTCGGAGGAGCTACGCCAAATTTCTGAGCTAATCTTGCTCCAATGACTGTCTCTCCCTCCATACTCATGTTATAAATTGTTTCCAGGTATTCCTCGACAGTCTGACTCACTGATTCTGCGGTCTTCATGATTCTTCTGTTCCCTTTGCTGCAGGCCAAAACTCGTGCAAATGGCGATACTACCCCACATGCAGTATAGCATATCAAGCAGGCGGTGCCAAATCAACGCCTGCTTTCTTCCGGTGAACCGGGCCGGGCCGCCAGCGAGTGCTTCCGGCGACGACAGAGCCTCAGCGCTCTCCCTATCCACCCCTCTCTACCAGGAGAGGAAGGCAGACGGGCCGGCGCTCCTCCCTGTGGCGCCGAGTGGCCTGAAGGTCCTGTCATCACTTCAGCTGCTGAATTTTGGACAGCAGCCTGCTTCGTGTGGTACGATGAGGATGAGAGCAGCCTCCGTCGCCCCACCCTCCTCCGGCGCTGAGGTGCGGCGGACCAGCTCGTTGGTGGTTTTTGTACCTTACGAGGAGATTTTATCAAAAGGAGCGAATGAGTAGTAGTACAGTATTAACCAATACGATCTATCTTGTACGTCACGGAGAGAACCCAGCCAATCTGACTAAGGAATTTTCCTACCGTCTTGTCGATTATCCCCTGAATGCCAAGGGTCTGCTGCAAGCCAGGCAGACCGCCGCTTTTTTTCGAGGCCAGCCCATTGATGCGATCTACGCCTCACCGCTGAGGCGCGCGCGCCAGACCGCCGAGATCATTGCCGAGGCAGTGGCCCTGCCTGTGACCCTGCTAGAGGAGTTTCGCGAGATCAACGTTGGCGATCTTGAGCGCCGCCCTCCAACCGTCGAGCACTGGAAGCTCCACGATCAGATCATTGCCGATTGGTATAGTGGCAACTACCTGACCCGCTTTCCCGAGGGGGAGAACTTTCTGGAGCTCCTGCAGCGTATCCGCCAGGGCCTGCGCAAGGTCATCGCTGGCCAGAGCGGACGCCGCATCATTATCGCCGGACACGGCGGCATCTTCACGGTACTGGTCAAGTCCCTCTGCTATAATGCGGATCGCGCGCCCATCTATCACGGGGCAATGGACAACTGCGCAATCACGGAAATCGAGCTGCAGGCCTTCGAGGAGGTGCTCGTCGGCAACCTGCGCCTCTGGGCCAGCACCGCTCACCTCTCTGGCCAGGCCGCCGAGCTGGTCCCCGGACAGCTCCAGTACGCCGAGAAGCCCTCTGTCTCGCCCATCGCCGAAGGGCTTTCTACCGCCCCTTGACAGAGCCCTACCCGGTCATCTATACTCTTACCTGGATACCAAGGCGATAACAACGACATACGATCAGCGACGAGCAGGAAGAGTATACGACTCCGCTGCGCACCAGAGAGTCGGGAATGGTGGAAACCGATGCTGCAGCAGTCGTAGAATGGGCCTGTGAGCTGGAGTGCGAACCTCTCCCTCGCCAGGCAGGCGAGGAGAGTAGTAGCTGGCTCCCGGAGCGTCCCCCGTTATCGAGGACAGGGTATCAGAGCGTACCCGGCAACGAGGGACCTTGTCCGCCGTGGGCCGGCGTGTCCCGTACAACAGGACGCCCGGCGACGCGGCTACGGCAACCGCTTGCTCTCTCTCAAGCTTCCTGGAGAGAGGTCTACGTATGGCGGGAGCCAGGGTCTGAAGAAGGGTGGTACCACGAAAGCTTCACGCTTCTCGTCCCTGTGACGAGAAGCGTTTTTTTATTGGTTGCCTTCCGTTCTACTCATCAGCACGCTCTGAGCCAGACCACGGGCCTCACCCCGGCAGTTGCACATGTGACGAGGTGTGGCTCCCAGGCCCCGCTGGAGGGAGGTCTTTTCTATGACAACGATTGATCACGATCAACAGGTACAGACGAGCAGCAGCAGTGCACCGCCGCTGAAGAAGCGCACCTTCTCCGGCATACAACCAAGCGGCGATATCCACCTGGGCAACTATCTGGGGGCGATCCGCAATTGGGTGCGAACGCAGACAGAATATGACAATATTTATTGCATTGTGGATCTGCATGCAATTACGCTGCCCATCGATCCCCAGGAGCTGCACCAGAATATTCGCAAGCTGGCTGCCATCTATCTGGCTTGCGGCCTCGATACGCGCTACTGCAAGCTTTTTGTGCAGTCGCATGTGCGCCAGCATGCCGAGGCGAGCTGGATTCTGGGTTGCTTCACACCGATGGGCTGGCTGAATCGCATGACCCAGTTCAAGGCCAAAGCCGGCGAGAACCAGGAGACGGTCGGGGCGGGTATCTATATGTACCCGGTGCTGATGGCTTGCGATATTCTGCTCTATCAGACGCACCTGGTTCCTGTCGGCGAGGACCAGCGCCAGCATCTGGAGCTGACGCGCGATCTGGCTCAGCGCTTCAATCATCTCTACCGGCAGGAGGTCTTTACGATCCCGGAGCCGCTCATCCGTGAGGTTGGGGCTCGCATTATGTCGCTCACCGATCCGACTCAGAAGATGAGCAAGTCGAACCCTAACCCTAACTCGCGGATCAATCTGCTCGATGACCCGAAGACGATCAAGCAGAAGATCGCCCGGGCAACGACAGATTCGCTGCGCCTGATCCGCTTCGATCCCGAACGGCCTGGGGTCAATAATCTGCTGACGATTTATCAGGCGCTGACGGAGCAGTCGCGCGAGGAGATCGAGGCAGAGTTTGAGGGCAAAGGCTATGGCGAGCTGAAGGCACGCCTGACAGAGGTTATGGTGGCTACGCTGGAGCCAATTCAGCGCCGCTACGAGGAGTATATGCGTGATCCGGCAGAGCTGGAGGCGCTCTTGCGCGCCGGAGCCGACGCGGTACGCCCGATTGCTGAGGCGACCTTACAGCACATGAAGGATGTGATTGGCCTCGGCTAGCCTCGGCTCGGGTTGCAAACTCAGGCCGGCGGCGCCGCCGAGGCGCTCCGGGGAAGAAGGAGAAGGAGAAGAGGCTGTCTATGTTTTCGCCATCTCTGGACGAAGTGCGTTCCTTGCGCCAGAAGCTGGAGGCCGAGGGGGAGCTGGCCAGCGGCAGGATTCCGCTGGTCCCCCTCTATCGCGATGTGCTGGCCGATACAGAGACGCCGGTTTCGGCTTACTGCAAGACAGCCCGCGGCCCCTATACGTTTCTGCTGGAGAGCGTGGAGGGCGGCGAGCGCATCGCCCGCTATTCGTTTATCGGCATCGATCCGTACCTGGTGCTGATTCAGGATGAGCAGACGGCAACGCTGCGCTATCTGAGCTATGAGGATGGAACACAGCGCTGCCGCTCGCTGGTCCGCTTGCCTTCTTACGATCCGCTCCAGCTGATTGAGCAGGAGCTCGGACGCTATCGCCTGCTGAGACCGAGGCAAGAGGGCAATGACGCTTTGCCGCGCTTCTATGGCGGCGCCGTGGGCTATCTGGCCTATGAGGTGGCTTCCCGCTTCGAGCGGCTCCCGGTGCCCTCCGCCGATGAGTTGGGCCTGCCCCTGGCTATCTTTAGCTTTACGGAGACGGTGCTGGCCTTCGATCATTTGAAGCATCGTCTGCGCGTGATTACGCACCTCCATCTGGACGCCCCCGACCTGGAGGCGGAGTATGCCCGCTGCCTGCAGGCGATCGAGGGCGTGGTCGCTCGCCTGCAGGAGGAGCTGCGCCTGCCCGCTGAACCGGAGCCGATCTATACCGGGACGCCCACGGTGACCTCTAGCTTTACACGCGAGCAGTATGAGGCGATGGTGCGCCGCGCTAAGGAGTACATCGCAGCGGGCGATATTTTCCAGGTGGTGCCTTCCCAGCGCTTGCGCCGCCCGGTCAATGCCGCGCCGTTTACGGTCTATCGAGCGCTGCGTACGATCAATCCCTCCCCGTATATGTTCTATCTCGATCTGGAGGACTTTGTGGTGCTCGGCGCCTCGCCAGAGCTGCTGGTGCGCGTCGAGGAGGGCGAGGTGACCATCCATCCCATTGCCGGCACTCGCCCCCGCGGGGGCGATCCCGAGAGCGATCGCTTGCTGGAGGAGGAGCTGCGCCGCGATCCCAAGGAGCGCGCTGAACATGTGATGCTGGTGGACCTGGGCCGCAACGATGTGGGCCGTGTCAGCCTGCCCGGTAGTGTTTCCGTGAGCCAGTTTATGGAGATCGAGCGCTATTCTCATGTGATGCACCTGGTCTCGAATGTGGTCGGACGGCTGCGCCCCGAGCTGACTCCTTTCGACGCTCTGCGCGCCGGCTTTCCTGCCGGGACGGTGACCGGGGCGCCGAAGATCCGGGCCATGGAGATTATCAGTGAGTTGGAAGGAATGCGCCGCGGCGTCTACGCCGGCGCCGTCGGCTACTTCAGCCATTCGGGCAATCTGGATACCGCAATCGCTCTGCGTACTATGGTTATGAAGAGCGGACATGCGTATATCCAGGCAGGTGGCGGCGTGGTGGCAGACTCTGATCCCGCCGCTGAGTACCAGGAAAGCATGAATAAGGCCCGCGCGCTGCTGCGCGCTGTGGAGACGGCTGAGGAGATGGCCCGCGCACAGCGTCCTCGTTACGCTCACACCTGACCTGGCGTGCTGCCTGCCGGTCTTTGTCTGGAAGAGAGGCGCTAGCAATGATCTTACTGATCGATAACTACGATAGCTTTACTTACAATCTTTATCAGTATCTCTCTGAGCTGGGGGCCGAGGTGCTGGTCCGGCGCAATGATCAGTTGACGCTGGACGAGATTGCTGCCCTGCAGCCGGAGCGCATTGTGATTTCGCCTGGCCCCTGTACCCCCAATGAGGCCGGTCTCTCGTGCGAGATCATTGCCACGTTCGGGTCGCGCCTGCCGATTCTGGGCGTCTGCCTGGGCCATCAGGCCATCGGCCAGGTCTACGGTGGCCGCGTCATCCGGGCGCCGGAGCCGGTGCATGGGAAGACGAGCCTGATCTATCATCGTGGCCAGGGTTGTCTCCGTGATCTTCCCAATCCTTTCGAAGCCAATCGCTACCATAGCCTCATCGTTGAGCGCTCCTCGCTCCCGGCTGAGCTGGAGATTACCGCCGAGACGGCGGATGGCTTGATTATGGGCCTGCGCCACCGTCGCTATCCCGTCGAAGGGGTGCAGTTCCACCCCGAGTCGATTATGACAACGGTCGGCAAGGACCTGTTGCGCAACTTTCTCACCCGTTAAGCTCAGGCGTCCCTCCAGCCTTGACGGGCGCGCTGGCGCCAGGACGCCTGGGTGAAGCTGCTGAGCCAGGCGCTCAGTCAGGTAGAAGACCAGCAATATGACAGGCTGGTTAGCACAGAAAAGAGGTGCTCCCGATGATTCGCGAAGCCATCGCGCAAGTTGTTGCCGGCGCTACGCTCAGCGAGGAGGAGGCGGCGGCGGTGATGGAAGAGATTATGTCGGGCGTGGCAACCCCCTCCCAGATGGGGGCTTTTCTGACCGCTCTGCGTATGCGTCCCGGGGGCGAGGCGCCCCAGGAGATCGCCGGCCTGGCGCGCGTGATGCGCGAGAAGGCGCTGCGCGTCCATCTCCGTGAGGAGGTGGCCACCCGCGCGCTGGATACCTGCGGCACAGGCGGCGACGGAGCCGGTACCTTCAATTTTTCGACCGCGGCAGGCATCCTGGCCGCTGCCGCCGGGGCCCACGTGGCGAAGCACGGCAACCGCTCGGCGACGAGCCGCTGCGGCAGCGCCGATGTGCTGGAGGCCCTGGGCGTGCGCATCGATTTGGGGCCGGAGGCCGTGGCGCGCAGTGTTCAGGAGACGGGCTTTGGCTTTATGTTCGCCCAGACCTATCACCCGGCGATGAAGCATGTTGGTCCAACACGCCGCGAGATCGGTATTCGTACGGTCTTCAATATTCTCGGTCCGCTGACGAATCCGGCTGGCACTCGTTACCAGGTGCTGGGCGTGGCCGATGGCTCGCTGCTGCGCAAGATGGGGGAGGTCTTGCTCCTGCTGGGCTGCCGTCATGCGCTGATTATCCACGGCGAGGATGGCGTTGATGAGTGTTCGCTGGCGGCGCCTACGCGCGTCTGCGAGGTACGCGAAGGGGAGGAGCTGCGCGAGTATGTGATTACGCCCGAGGAGGCTGGCCTGACGCGCTGTAACGATCGCCGCCTCTTCCAGGGGGGTGATCCTCAGCAGAACGCGGAAATGCTGCGCCGCTTGCTCAGTGGCGAGATCGACGGTCCGCTGGCCGACATGCTCTATTTGAACACGGCGGCGGCTCTGCTGGCGAATGAGTGCGTCTCTTCGCTGGCGGAAGGGGTCCGACTGGCACGCAGCACGGTGCGCGAGGGCCGGGCCAGACGCAAGCTGGAGGAGGTCGTGGCTTGCTCGCAGTCGCTGGCCACCACCACTGGCTTGTAGGTCTGTCCCGTTTCCTTCCAGCGCTAAGCCTGCCAGACCAGACTCAGGGGAAGGCAGAGACGAGGGAGGAGATGAGCGATGTTTCTTGAGCAGATTCTGGCCCGCACGCGCCTCGATCTGGAGGCACGTCGGCGCCTGCTTCCTTTGGAGAGGCTGCAAGAGCGGGCGGCGGCCCAGCCACCGGCTCGCGATTTCGCCGCCGCCCTGCAGTCGAGAGCAGGTGAGCATGGGCTGCGGCTGATTGCTGAGATTAAGCGCGCCTCGCCCTCGAAGGGAGCGCTGGCGCCCGACCTTGATCCGGTGGCCCTGGCTCGCACCTACGAGGCTGCCGGGGCGGCAGCGATCTCGGTCCTGACCGAACCGCATTTCTTTCTGGGCGCACCCGAGCACCTGACAGCAGTCAAGGAGGCGGTAAGCCTGCCTGTGCTGCGCAAAGATTTCATCGTGGATGAGTATCAGGTCTATGAGGCGCGCGCCTGGGGCGCCGATGCGCTGCTGCTGATCTGCGCGGCTCTGAGCGCTCAGGAACTGGCGCGGCTCTTGCAGCTCACACGCCAACTGGGGATGGAGGCCCTGGTCGAGGTCCACAGCCCGGCGGAGGCAGAGATGGCCGTAGCCGCAGGGGCGCGCGTGATCGGGGTCAATAGCCGCGATCTGGTGACCTTCACTATGAACCCGTTCTTGATCCGCGAGCTGCGCCGGCTGCTGCCTGCCGATTGCATCGTGGTAGCCGAGAGCGGGATTCATACGGAAGCCGATGCACGCCGGTTGCGCCGCTACGATGTGCAGGCCATGCTGGTGGGCGAATCGCTGGTGAAGGCCGGCGATGTGCGCGGACAGATCAGCCGTCTGCTGCGCGGGGCCAATGACGGTCTCCAGGTAAAGGTCTGCGGCCTGCGCCACCCGGAGGCTCTGCGGACAGCCCTGGAGAGCGGGGCCGATCTGCTGGGCCTGATGTTCTACCCGCCGAGCAGACGCTACCTGGCTCCGTCGAAGGTTCGGGACCTGCTGGGCGAGGCCGGCTATCTGGCTCTGGCCGAGCAGGGTCAGGCAGTGCCTGATCTGGTCGGGGTTTTTGTGAACGAGGAGAGCCAGCGCATCAATGAGCTGGCTGAGGAGTTGGGCCTGCACTTTGTGCAACTGCATGGGGGGGAGTCGCCGGAGTTCTGCGCCAGCCTGCAGCGCCCGGTTATCAAGGCGCTGCCGGTGCAGGGTCCCGCGTCCCTGGAGGAGGCACGGCGCTATGCCACGGTCGCCTGGCGGTTGCTGCTTGATACACCCACAGCGAGCTATGGAGGCAGCGGTCGGACCCACGACTGGGAACTGGCGCGGATGATCGCCGCTGAGATGCCAGTCCTGCTGGCTGGCGGTCTGACCCCCGCCAACGTCGCTGAGGCCATTGCTACTGTTCGACCCTGGGGCGTCGATGTGAGCAGCGGCGTTGAGAGCAATGGTGAGAAGGACCCGGACAAGATCCGTTCCTTCATTGAGGCCGTGCGCCAGAGCAGCCAGCAGCGGCCTGACCTGCAACCTGTCGAGCATTGAGGGGAAACACTAGCTTTCTTCTCGCAGCAGAGCAATCTCATTTTCGATTGGTTTTCTCTAGCGAGGCAAAAAGAGATGCAGCAACATCTAGAACAGCAGGAGCGTGAGTCGCCGGCAACAGAGCGGTATCAGCATGGCTCCTATCCCGACGTCCGCGGGCGCTTCGGCCCCTATGGGGGTAAGTTCGTGCCAGAGAGCTTGATGCCTCTCCTGAGCGAGCTGGAGGCGGCCTATCGCGAGGCACGCCATGATCCAGCCTTTGAGGAGGAGCTGCAGGAGCTGCTGCGCTCGTTTGTGGGCCGCCCGACGCCGCTCTATTATGTGCCGCGCTTCTCGCAGTTGGTGGCCCCGGGGGTGCGCGTCTATCTGAAGCGCGAGGATCTGGCTCATACGGGGGCCCATAAGATCAATAATGCGCTGGGACAGGGCCTTCTGGCGAAACGCATGGGCAAGCGGCGCATCATCGCCGAGACGGGGGCCGGCCAGCATGGCGTGGCCACGGCGACGGTCTGCGCGATGCTGGGGCTGGAGTGCATCATCTACATGGGCGCCGAGGATATTGAGCGTCAGTCGCTCAATGTCTTCCGTATGCGCCTGCTCGGCGCCGAGGTGCGCCCGGTCGATAGCGGCAGCCGTACCCTTAAGGATGCGATCAATGAGGCGATCCGCGACTGGGTGACCAACGTCGAGACGACCTTTTACTTGATCGGCTCGGTGGTTGGGCCGCATCCCTATCCCTTGATGGTGCGCGATTTCCAGTCGATCATCGGACGGGAGGCGCGCGAGCAGATTCTGCGGCTGGAGGGTCGCCTGCCCGACCTGGTCGTGGCCTGCGTAGGCGGCGGGAGCAACGCGATGGGGATCTTCTACCCCTTTGCCGATGCACCCGAGGTGCGTCTGCTCGGCGTTGAGGCGGGCGGCCAGGGCCTGGCTACGGACCAGCACGCCGCTACTCTGGTGGCAGGCCGTCCGGGTGTGCTCCACGGCGCCTTTAGTTATCTGCTCCAGAACGAGGATGGCCAGGTGCTGGGGACGCACAGTATTTCCGCCGGCCTCGACTATCCCGGCGTCGGCCCAGAGCACAGCTATATGAAAGATACGGGGCGCGCCAGCTATGTGGCAGCCGATGATGCCCTGGCCCTGCGCGGCCTGCAGGCTCTGAGCCAGAGCGAGGGTATCATTCCCGCCCTGGAGCCAGCCCACGCCCTGGGCTACTTGCTGGAGATGGGCGCACGGGGCGAGCTGGTTCCTGGTAGCCTGGTCATTGTTAATCTCTCGGGGCGCGGCGACAAGGATATGGCGACGGTGGCCCGGGAGTTAGAGGTCAAGATCTCATAAAATGCTAGTCGAGCAGAACCATGCAGCAATCACAGCAATCTGAGACAAGCGAGCGACCCAAAGGCGAGGCGCTGCCAGCTCAGCGCATTGGGCAAGCCTTCGCCCGGGCTAGTAGTGAGGGGCGCTGCGCGCTGATCCCTTACCTGATGTGCGGCTTCCCTTCGGTAGAGCAGAGCCTGGAGGCGATAGTGGCGGCCATCGAGGGCGGAGCCGACCTGATCGAGCTGGGCCTGCCTTTCAGCGATCCGCTGGCCGACGGCGCCACGATCC
This sequence comes from Thermogemmatispora onikobensis, assembly GCF_001748285.1. Taxonomy (NCBI): domain Bacteria; kingdom Bacillati; phylum Chloroflexota; class Ktedonobacteria; order Thermogemmatisporales; family Thermogemmatisporaceae; genus Thermogemmatispora; species Thermogemmatispora onikobensis. Next base: position 46,583 of record NZ_BDGT01000009.1, read on the forward strand.
AGCACGCCAGCCATCAGGCGCTAGAGCAGGGTATCAATGTGGCCGCCTGCCTGTCCATGGCGCGTCAGGTGGCGGCCCGGAGCAGCGTCCCTTTGATCTTGATGGGCTACTATAATCCGCTGCTGGCCTATGGCGTCCAGCGCTTCTGCCGCGAGGCTGCTGCCGCGGGCGCCTGTGGACTCATCATCCCCGATCTGCCGCCCGAGGAGGCGGGGCCGCTGCTGAAGGCCGCCCACGAGGAGGGGCTGGCGCTGATTTTCCTTGTGCCGCCGACGACACCGGATGAGCGCATTGCCACAATCGTGCGCGTCGCTGCCCAGGAGCCGCGTGGTTTTATCTACTGCGTCTCCCTCAGCGGGGTGACCGGTGCGCGCGCTAGCCTGCCGCCCCATCTGCAGAGCTTTATCGCCCGCGTCCGTCGGCAGAGCGCTCCTTATGGCCTTCCCTTAGCGGTTGGCTTTGGCGTCTCGCGCCCGGAGCACGTGGCGGAAATCGCGCGCTATGCCGATGGGGCGGTCGTTGGCAGCGCCCTGGTCAATCTGCTGGAGCGCCATGCCGCTGATGGAGCAGCCCAGCGGGCGGCAGTCCGGGACTATATTCGCAGCTTGCGTGAACGCACTGCTCGTCTGCCTTGACGACTGAGGGCGTTCGCCGCGCCTGGCGGAGCGCTTCACAGTGCTTGCGGCTACCCTTTACAATAGAAGGCGTGCCTGCTCGCCCCTCAGCGCCGAGCGCGAGAGCAGCAGCAGGTCGCCGCCATTCTTGCCATGAAAGGGTGATGGGCGTGTACTGTCGAGGCATCCGGGGCGCAACGACGGTCGAACGCAATGATCGTCAGGAGATTCTGGCCGCCACCGCCGAGCTGCTCCAGTTAATGGTGGAGTTGAATCAGATCCGGAGTGAGGATGTCGCCAGCGTTATTTTCAGCGTGACCGATGATCTGGATGCCGTCTACCCGGCCCAGGCCGCACGGGAACTCGGCTGGACCGAGGTCGCTTTGCTGTGCGTGCGGGAGATTCCAGTGCCGGGCAGCCTGCGCAAGTGCATTCGCATCTTGCTGCACGTCAATACTGAGCGGAGTTCCGCAGAGCTGCGCCATGTCTATCTGCGCGGCGCCGTGCAGCTGCGCCCGGAGTTTAGCGTCGAGCGCTCCTGAGCAGGCATCGTTCGGAGGCGGCTCTAGCCAGGTCAGCCCGAACAGGGGCGCTGGTCTGTTCGTCCTTCCCATCTCTGCCTTGCCTCTTTCCTCACTGGCTTCGATCATGACGACGATGGCGTCGCGATGGAGGAAGGGAAGCGCTGTGTGGCCAGGGCAGTTCCTCTTGCTGGTCGGCTGCCGAGCGCAGCGATCGGCAATCAGCTCATCCAGCCAACCACCTTACGAGCCAGCCAGTCAGTCAGCCGGTGGACCAGGCCAGGCTTCAACAATCGAGAGCAAACACACTGAGTTGACTACTGACAGAGACTGAGGATGGAGAAACGCGCCTGTCAGGGCCGTGGCCAGAGTCAACTCTGGTTCGCTGCCAGGCCCCCGCCAGAGGGAAGGCGCTTCTATCCAGATCTCGAAGCCTGCATACGTCTGCCAAAGGAATGAAGGAGCCACGAGTCATGATCGTTGTAATGAAGCCTAACTGTAGTGAAGCTGCTATTGAGCACGTCCTGCGCTTCCTGGAGCAGGAGGGGTTCTCTGGCCATCTCTCGCGCGGTGTGGAGCGCACGGTGATCGGCGTGATCGGCTCGGTCAACGTGCAGAATCCTCCCGGCAAGGGAATGATTACGCCTGCCCTGGGCGAGGCCCTGGAGGCCTTCCCCGAGGTAGAAGGGGTCTTCCGGGTCTCGAAACCCTATAAACTGGCAAGCCGCGAATTCCATCCAGATGATACGGTTGTCGAGGTGCCGGTCGCCTGTGTGGCGGGCGGCACGGTCTCCATCGGTGGCCCCGCCGTGGTGATGATGGCCGGCCCCTGCACGGTAGAGAACGAGAAGCAGCTGATGACAACCGCCGAGGCCGTGCGCAAGGCGGGTGCGGTGATCTTGCGCGGCGGGGCCTTTAAGCCATCAACCTCTCCCTACGGTTTCCGCGGCCTGGGTGAGGAGGGCCTCAAGCTCCTGGCCAAAGCCTCGCGCGAGTTTGGCATGGCCGTGGTGACCGAGGTCATGACGCCAGCCGATGTGCCGCTGGTCTGCGAATATGCCGATATCCTGCAGATCGGTACGCGCAACATGCAGAACTATATGCTCCTCGACGAGGTCGGGCGCGCGAAGAAACCAGTGCTCCTGAAGCGGGGAATGGCGGCGACCATTGAGGAGTGGCTCCTGGCAGCTGAATATATTCTTTCTCAGGGCAATCGCGAGGTGATCCTCTGCGAGCGCGGTATCCGTACCTTTGAGAGGAGTACGCGCAATACGATGGATCTGAGCGCGATCCCCCTGGTGAAACAGCTCTCGCATTTGCCGATTGTGGCCGACCCGAGCCAGGGCACAGGCCGGCGCGACCTGGTGGCGCCAATAACGCTGGCCTCCGTAGCCGCCGGCTGCGATGGCCTCCTGATCGAGGTTCACCCCAACCCCGAGGTCGCGCTCAAGGACGGCGCTCAGTCGCTGACCACCGAGCAGTTCGCGGAGCTGATGCCGCGCGCAGAGGCGGTGGCCCAGGCCATCGGGCGCTCGTTTGTGACAGCCTGAATAAGGCGCTTTCTCAGGTCTCTCTGGCCTGGACAGGAAGAGAGGGAGAGGGATAGCCCCCCGCTCTGAGCAGAGCCAGAGACGACCAGGGCCAGGAGAGGCGCGGGGCCTGCGCTCGCTCTTTCAGTGGTTGCTGGAGCGCGCCTCGCGCCTTTTTCTTTAGATCTGATGTACTGATCTGTGTTGCCTCTCAGCTAAAGTTTGGCTCTTCCATACTGGAAATGCAGGAGCTAACCGGCTGGACCTGGGGATTGTCAAGAAATTCTTCCATGATCAGGTTGGCGCACGAGCCAGTTAGAAAGACACCGTGGCCAGTCCCTGGGAAGACAAAGAGGTAGCTGTGGCTGAGAGTTTTCTGAGCCATGAGCGCGTTGCTCGTCGGCGTGATTGGGTCATACTCGCCGGAGAGAATCAGCGTCGGCAGATTGCTTGTGACGGGCTGCTTCTGCTCAGGCGGCACCGCCGGAACGTTCCAGAGCTGGCAGACCTGATAGTCGGCCTGGAGGCCATCCTGCATGCCAGGCCGCAGCTCAGGATGCAGCACAGCCACGGCTTTGTCCAGCTCTTGAGGAGAGGTGTAGCGCATGTCTTCGCCACACTCGACCGAGTAGTACATGCCGTAGCTGACGTCATTGGCCAGGAGCAGCTCCCCATAGGTTTCGGAGATCAGCGCATACTGACCATGATCAACCTCGCTGATGGCCCGCGGCAGGTCGGGAATAAAGCTGGTCACATAGAGCGAGGTAAAGACCCACTGGGCAAAGTTATCGCCCGTCAGCAGGACTGGACCATACTGCAGATCATTGAAGGTCACCGGGTGAGCGTTGAGGCGATCGACCAGGCGATAAAAGGTGGTTGCCAGGTTGGGATAACTCTCGTTGCAGAGGGCATCTTTCTGACAGCCGTTGAAGAGGGTGTCAAAGGCGTGCTGCATCGAGGCTGGTAGGGAGGTGAAGAGATTGCTCTGCGTGGGAACGGTCGAATCGAGGATCACGCTACGCAGGTCCTGTGGGAAGAGCCGCATGACGGTGAGGGCCAGGCGCGTGCCGTAGGAGACGCCATAGAGGTTCACCTGCCGATAGCCGAGGGCATGGATCAGATCGTGAACATCCTGGGCGTCAGCGATGGTAGTGTAGGCACTCAGGTGGATGCCTTCGGCGGTGAGCCGATCACGGCAGGAGCGCATGGCCTGGAGATATCCCGTATCATTGGCCTGGCGGCTGAGATTCTCATCCTTGGTGTCCCGGTTGAAGCGGTCCACTTCACCACAGTAGAGCGAGGGCGAGGAGTAGCCCGTGCCGCGCTGGTCAAAGAGAATGAAGGTGTGCCCCAGTGTCACGGCTTGCAAGTTCGCCTGACTGATGTAAGGACCTAGCTCGCTGAGCGTGGCCCCCCCAGGTCCTCCAGAGAGATAGAGAAATGGGGCGCTATCCGCCTGAGCAGCGCTGGCTTTGAAGATGGCCACCGCCAGATGAATGGTGTTCCCCTGCGGCTGAGTACGGTCTTCAGGAACAGTCAAGACTCCGCACGTCACGTCCCTCCCCTGGACAATGCCGATGCCAGGCTGAAAAGGGCAGGGACCCTGACGGAAACTCCCAGTGGCCACGGCGCTTGCTTGCGCCGTCGGCTGCGGCTTCGTCGCGCTGCTGCTCCCACGGGCCATAAACACAAGGTAGGTTGCTATCCCGCCAGCGAAGAGGATGAGGGCGATCAGCAAGACGAGAATAATGAAGCGCCAGGGACCAGGTGGACGCGACGGCGCCATCGGCGGAACAGGCGGCGCTTGATCGGCGATGACCGGTGGCCCCTGCAGCCCGGAATTCATGGACGGCGGTATGGATCTCCCCCCACTCTCAGACGCCAGAGGCCCGTACGGCCCGTTGGCTACTCCAGCTCCAGCCGGCGGCGCTACGGGAGCAACTGGCCCTTCACGGAAGAGTGGATAGATGATGTCGTTGCGCTCCTGGTAACGGAGACCGGGTGACGAGTACTCGTAATAAGGAGCATCACTATAAGGTAGCTGGGCCTCGTCTCTCTCACGCGGCTCTTTCTCAAACGGTGAGGTCTGCTCTGTCATCAACACACCTTTCTAGCGCAGCCCGGCAAGGCTACCAGGCTCGTGCCTGAGTGAGCAGCGGGGGCAAGCATGGCTCTGCCTTCTGATCACCTCTCTCGCTCACTGGAAGCTGCTTCCGCTCTCTCCTTCTCCCTCCCACCTTTCAGCCTGCCTTGCTCGCCAGGCAGCCTGCTCCTGCTGCAACTGGAGCAGTTCACGCTCAAGTTCAAAGATCTTCTGCTGAAGTAGTTGCTTTTGTTGCTGTGGTTGCATTAAACGTAGATCTTCGATGGCCTTATATCCCCAGCGCAGGAGACCCCGAGGTACAAAGGCGGCGCTCATATAGTATTGGGTGCGCACATTGGCAAGGTAGGCATTGAGCTGTCTCAGATCCAGCTTCAGCGCCCGCAACTGGAGACGGAGCTGCTGAATGCGCTCACGATAGGGATCTTGCCGGCGGCTTCCCCGGCGCGGCTGCTGTCGACGGCCTTGCTCCAGCCGCTCGCCCAGCTCAGGGCCTGGGGCCAACAGCCCTCTCTCTCTTTCCAGCCCCGCGGCGTCAGCTCCTTCCAACGGCGCGCCACACCAGGTGCAGAAACGAGTTCCCGCTGCCACAGCTGCGCCACATTGAGAGCAGAACATCGCATCATCTCCTCTGTCAGTGCTTTACCCGGGGAACGCCGGGAATAGGTGAATTTTTTGCCTTCGATCAGCACCATTATAGCAGATGTTCCTGAGAGGAGGAACCAAAAGCCACAGGAGGAACCAGACTGCTCCTCTCACTTATTCCTACCTTCCTCCTCCTCACCTCACCTTTAACTTTTCTCATGAATGTTCTAGCTACTCATTTTTATGGGAAGAGCTGGGATGCTGGTAATTTTTGCTCTCCTCTGAACTTCTTGTGGAGATCTCTCGCGACCTATGGAAACAGCCACTGATCCCCATCATCTTCGGAGGACACTTGTTGCTAGAACTGATAGGAGAAACGGTCTCTGATGAGACAGGACAGCTAGCCTTTCTTGCCTTTATCGGTCAGCGCTCGGCGTCTGGTGCTGGCCACCAGGGTCCAGCCTCTTCCTTGACGCTCTTCGCCTTTGCAACATACAATATGATGTACCGCAACAGCAACCCGGCTCCTGTCTGCTCACTGGCTGGCCATTGATCGGTCATGCTGGCCAGAGAACAGCGGTGCCCTCTGATCAGTGGCCGCCCATCGGTCACGTACGCCGCGCGCCTGCCTGTCTGCACGGCTCCATAGGCGGCATCAGAGGCTGATCGTTTGCTTATGGGAGGCTCTCGTTGAACCAGGAACAGCAGTCACTGGCACTTCCCTTCTCGTCAATCGAGGATGTGCAACGGGCAATGTTTGCCCGACGCTATGTTGCTGATCGCAGTCTGGCCACAGCAGTGTTCCTGGCCCTCAAGCGCCGCAAGCCGCTGCTGCTTGAAGGCGAGCCGGGCGTCGGCAAAACCGAGGTGGCCAAGGTCCTGGCCGATCTGCTGGAGACGCGCCTGATCCGCCTGCAGTGCTACGAAGGAATCGACATCAGCACGGCGGTCTATGAGTGGAACTATACGCGCCAGATGCTCTATATCCGCCTGATGGAGGCCAGCGGGGCCACACGCCAGGAGGAGCTGAAGGAGATCTTCGGCCCCGACTTCTTGATCAAGCGCCCCCTGCTCCAGGCTATCGATCCCGCCAACGCCAAGGCCCCTGTCCTTCTCATCGACGAGCTAGACCGCAGCGATGAGGAGTTTGAGGCTTACTTGCTTGAGCTGCTCTCGGATTTCCAGATCACTATTCCTGAGATCGGCACGATCGCGGCCAAAGAGCCGCCAATCGTGGTGATTACGTCGAACCGCACGCGCGAGATTCACGATGCGCTGCGGCGACGCTGCCTCTACTATTGGATCGATTATCCAACGCTGGAGAAGGAATATTCCATTGTACTGGCGCGCATGCCGGAGGCACCAGAGTGGCTGGCAAAGCAGGTCTGCGCCTTCGTGCGCGAACTGCGTGCGCTCGATCTGTTTAAGGCCCCCGGCGTCGCCGAAACGCTGGATTGGATCGCTTCGCTGCTGGCCCTCAATCAGCTGGAGCTGGTCGAGGGGACAGTGCGCGATACGCTCGGCGCGCTGCTGAAGTATCAGGATGACGTGCTCAAGGTGGGCGGGAGCAATCTCGGCAAGCTGCTTGAGAAGGCCCGCAACGTAAGCTCGTGACCGCAGGTGCCTATGGATGCCCACAATTTCGAGCGCCTTGACAATCCCTTGTTTTTCACCAGGGAAAGGACTGACCCTTCTGCTGGCCTGCCCGAACCTGGCCAGGACGGCCTCCGTCCCACAGGGGCAGCTCTGACACCTCCGCTCTCCCCGAGCGAGCTGGAACGCGGCGAGCGTTTGCTCTACCGCCTGGCTGAGTTCGGCCACCTGCTCTGGGAGTCGGGGATCGAGGTCGGCCCACAGCAGCTGCTCGATCTGGCCGAGACGCTCAACGAGATCGATATTACGAATCCAGGCGATTTCTACTATACTCTGAAATGCTCGCTCCTGACCCGACACGAGCAGGAGACGCTCTTCGATCAGCTGTTCAATTACTACTGGCTGACCCGCGACCGTCAGGATCGCCCGCCTGATCCAGGCCCAACCCGCCGCGACGATCGCCAGATTCGCCTGCCTCCCTCGGAGCGCAAGCGCCTGGCCGAGCACCTGAACGCCGATAATCAGCAGCGCGAGTTGCGCATGGGTGAGCGTGAGAGCGAGCGTCGACGCCTGCTGGATGAGCAGGCCGGCGAGCCTGAGGATGAGCAGGCCCCTCCCCAGGGCACAGCCTACAGCGCCCTGGAGCTACTGCGCAAGAAGGATTTCGAGTCTTTCACCTGGGAGGAGGTTCAGGAGGCCAAACGCCTGATGGCCGAGATGCGCTGGAACCTGGGCCTGCGCCCAACGCGCCGCAAGCGTCCAGTACGTAAGGGCGATTATCCCGATATGCGCCGCATCGTACGACGCAATCTGAAGTACGGGGCAGAACTGCTGGAACTGACCTGGCGTGAGAACAAGGAGAAGCCTCGTCCTTTGGTGATTATCTGCGATATCAGTGGTTCGATGAGCCTCTACTCACGCCTGCTCCTCCACTTTATCCATACCGTTTCGAACGGGCTGCTGAACGTCGAGGCTTTCGTCTTCGGCACGCGCCTGACACGCATCACGCGCCAGCTGAAACGGCGCGACGTCGACGACGCGGTACGCGAGGTCTCGCGCACGGTGCAGGACTGGTCGGGCGGAACGCGCATCGGCGAGGCGCTGCATACGTTTAATCAGCAGTGGGCCAGGCGTGTTTTGGGCCGCGGCGCAGTGGTGCTGATCATTAGCGATGGCTGGGACCGCGGCGATGCCAGCTTGCTGCGTGCCGAGATGGACCGCCTGCAGCATAGCTGTCATCGCTTGATCTGGCTGAACCCTTTACTTGGTTCGCCCGACTATCGCCCGCTGACGATCGGCATGAAGACAGCCCTGCCCTATATCGATGACTTCCTGCCAGCTCATAATCTCGATAGCCTGATTCATCTTGGTAAGCTGCTTGAGCGCATTGATGATCGGCGCCCGACACGTACTCCTGCCACTCGCCGCGAGGCGGTCAAGGCCTGGAATCGCCCCACTCCCTGAGCCGGACCCGCTCCCCTCCAGTCACCTGCTCGCTTGGGGGAGCAGGCGTGGACGATAGGCACTGTAATAGACGCTGTCGATCTTCTTTTTGCGGAGGTGTTCCCTATGCGCGATATTCTGCCGGATGTTGAGCGCTGGCGGGCGCGCGGCGAGCGCGTGGCCGTGGCAACAGTTGTCTCGGTAGCCGGTTCGGCTCCCCGCCGGCCTGGGGCCAAGCTGGCCGTCAGCGAGAAGGGGGAAATCAGCGGCTCCGTAAGCGGCGGCTGCGTGGAGCCAGCGGTGATCGAAACCGCCCTGCAGGTCATCAAGGATGGCAAGCCCCAGATGCTGGAGTTCGGTATCAGCGAGGAGGAGAACTTCGAACAGATCGGCCTGGCCTGCGGCGGGACGATCCATGTCTTCGTTGAGCGCCTCGACTGGTAGTGGGTAGATGGCAAGCGAGCGGCGATGGGCAGGCAGGCGGAACGAGGCCTTTCTCGCTGGCTACGCTTGCACAGGAGTTGGTCTCTTATGAGTGGTCTCTATGAGGAATTAAAACAGCAAGTGGCGCAGGAGCGTGGCGTGGCTCTGGCCACGCTGGTGCGCTCCTCTTCCGGCCAGGGGATCGGCGCGAAGCTCCTGGTGTTCTCCGATAAGAGCTTTCATGGCTCCTTTGGCCTCCCGGAGCTGGAAGCGCGCGTTGTCGAAGACGCCGAGCAGGCCATCTGGATCGGCGAGCCAGGCACGCGGCTCTATACCCTGGGAGAAGAGACCTTTGAGGTCTTTATCGAGGGCTTTCCTCCTCCCCCACGCCTGATTATTGTCGGCGCTGGCCATATTGCTATCCCTCTGACAACCTTCGCTCGAACGCTCGGCTACCGCGTGGTGGTGATCGATGCGCGCGCGGCCTTCGCCACACGCGAGCGTTTCCCTCACGCCGACGAGCTGATCGTGGCCTGGCCAGACGAGGTTTTGGCCAGCATGGATCTCAATCCTTCGACCGCGGTCGCTATCCTGACCCACGATCCCAAGTTCGACGAGCCATCCCTTAAGGTGGTGCTCTCGCGCCAGGTCGGCTATGTCGGAGCCATCGGCAGCCGCAAGACCAGCCAGGAGCGCAACGAGCGCCTCAAGCAGCAAGGCTTGACCGACGAGCAGCTGAGTCGCATCCACGCGCCCATCGGCCTGAATATCGGGGCCAAGACCCCCGAGGAGATGGCACTGGCAATTATGGCCGAGATTGTCGCAAGCCGCTATGGCAAAGATCGTACTACCATCCTGGACTGGTCCCGCAAATAGAAGTTGCAACTTCCCGGCGGTCGCTACGTTTCTATCAGAGAAAGGGGGGTTTACCTGCTTCTCTGTAGGTAGGCAGTGCTGGGAGGAAGAAGGTGGCAGTGCTGTAACTACAGAAGCACTAGTCTTGAGAAGGAAAGAATATGCCGGACTATCCCTATGATCCTCATGAAGATCTGACAGAGCCAGTACCTCCATCTGCCCCGCCTCCCGCTAGTGGCGGCCAGGGGAAGTTGATCATAGGTGGCTTTCATAATGCAGCTGGGAACCAGCCACAGGGCAGGCGCCAGCCACCACCTGGCTACCAGGGCTATCGAGGGGGAGTCTCTACTCCTCCGCGCCGCCCTGGAGCTGAGCCTTATCCGGGGAGCTACCCGGTAACAGCTACTCCCGCTCTGCGCCCGCGCCGCTCCTTCCTGCGCCGGCGCGGCTGCGCCATCGGCTGCCTCTCTTTGCTACTGGTGGTGGTGATCCTGGCAGGCTTCTCGATCTATGTGCTCCAGCGCGTCCTGGCTTTTGGCTCGGCCATCTCAACACAGGCCCCGCTGAGTACCCAGACAGGCTTTATGAACACTGCAGATCGCGTCAACCTCCTGGTCATGGGCTTCGGCGGAGGTGACCATCCTGGCGCCTACTTGACCGACTCGATGGTGCTCATGAGCCTCATTCCTTCTACTCAGCATACGACGCTCATCTCGGTTCCTCGCGATCTGTGGGTCCAGGTTCCTTCCGGCTCCGGCCACTACGGTAAGATTAATAGCGTCTACGAAGTGGCTTCGAATAATAACCAGGACCCCGTGGCAGGCGGCAACGCCGCAGCTCAGAAGATCTCATTGATCACCGGCCTCGATGTCAAGTACTGGATGACAATCGACTTCAACGGCTTCCGCGACTTGATCAACGCCATCGGCGGCATCGATGTCTATGTCCCCGATTCGTTTACTGCCCTCTATCCAAAGAACGATGACCCGAACGTCGATGCAAGCTGGATCAAGGTGCACTTCTCCAAGGGTATGCAGCACATGGACGGCGAGACGGCTATCCGCTATGCCCGCGCCCGCGAGTCGCTGGACAATCCCGCCGAGGGGACTGATTTCGCTCGCTCTGCCCGCCAGATGATTATCATTAAAGCGGTGATCAGCAAGGTGAAGCAGTGGTCAACCTGGCCCCACCTCTTCGATGCGATGGATGCCTTGAAGCATACCATCTATACGAATATGTCCCTGACCGACCTCGGCCTCTTCTCGCTGAAGATGGATCTCAATCAGGCTCACCGCATCGGCCTGAGCAATCAGAATGTGCTGGTCGACTCTCAGTCAGCGGACGGGCAGTACATTCTGCTGCCGGCAAACAATAACTGGCAGCTCATTATTGACTACATTCGTAAAAATCTCTATAACTAGAGAGAGCACTATTCGCTAAGGCGGGAGGAGCAGCTCCGGCTAGCAACTCTAGAGGCTGGGGGCTGCTCCTCCCCCCCGCCCGTCCCGTTTCCGTTGGCGCTCAGGCAGGCCGAGCCCAACAGGTAGCGCAACAATAGCACCAATCAGATGGCGTATCCTCGCTGGCGCCGGCCTTTCTCCTCCGCTGGCCCTGACCAGGACCAGGAGATTGCAGATACAAGGCGTCTCCCTTGTCAGTTAGCCCGGCATAGCGCGAGAGCGAGCGCGAGCGAGCCAGCCAGCCAGCCGGCTAGCTAGCGCAGAGAAGAGCAGAAGGGGCATAAGGTGATGACACAGCAGTTTTCTCGCCTGGTCGCTGGCGTCTATCGCATCGGGCAAGTCTTCACCCGTCCAGGTTCCATAGTCACCAGTTGTACAGCTTATAACCGAAACACGAACGATGTGGTGGGCTTGCATCTGATTGCCCTGCCGCCGACCTCTGCTTTCGCTTCTCAACAGCTGCAGAGTCTCTTTGCGTTGCTGGAGCGGCGCCGCCAGGTGCATTCGCCGACAGTGCTGCCTCTGCACACCTGGGGTCTCGATGGGTCATGGCTCTATCTGGTGACCGACCCGCCGCGTGGGGTTAGCCTGCGCTATCTGATGGACCATGAGCACATCGATCTGCAGCGCGCGCTAGAGATTGTGCGCCAGCTTCTCAAGGGTGTTGAGGTGCTTCAGGCTCACGGCTTTGTGGGTCTGGATCTCCGTCCTTCTTTCATTACGGTGCAGGTCATTGAGTTCCGCGACTATGTCCAGGTCGACGACCTTGGCCTGCGCCTGCTCGTCCACGCTCTGGGCCTGGGAGCCAGCCAGCAATCCGACGATATTGGCTTCTTCGATCCCCGCTATCTGGCGCCCGAGGAGCTTCAAGGGCAGCCGCCCGGTCCCTGGAGCGACGTCTACCATGCCGGCCTGCTGCTCTTCGAGCTGGTGGCCGGTCGCCCCCCGTTCGTCGGGCGCACCATTGCGGAAACTGCCTTTCTGCAGACCAGCGCGCCGCTCCCAAGTCTGGAGCTGTACCATCACAATACGCCGAATGTGGTGCAGGCCCTGCTAGAGCATGCCCTGGCCAAGCAGCCAACCCAACGCTTTGCTTCGATCCAGGCTTTCCTGAATGCCCTCAACGGTATCCAGATGCCGCCTCCTCCCGAGCGCGTCCCCGCCTTCGGCGAGATTACCCTGCTGGCAGGGGCCGAGCAGCCACCCTCTTCCGCTACTCGCGAGATAGCGGCCATAGAAACGGCTGATGATCTCTCCCTGGCCCAGACCCTGCTTCAGACTCCCCAGGGCAAGGCCAGCCTTCGCAGCGAGGACTCCGAGGAGGGCGTGCTGGCCTATCTCTGCTTTGAAGGAGGCGAGCGTCCTCTGCGCCTGCCGATCAGGGGACGGAACGTCGTTGTTGGACGAGCTGATCCGCGCCGCCACCTGTATCCCGATCTCGACCTGACGCCTCTCGACTCCCAGATGGTGGTCTCGCGTCAACACGCCCGTATCCACTTCGAAGAGACGTTCTTTTATATCGAGGACCTGAAAAGCCACAATGGAACCTGGCTGGGTGGGTTGCGGTTGAAGCCGCTTAAGGCCGAGCTGCTACAGCACGGCGACCATCTGCGCTTCGGTTCGCTCGAATGCATCTTCCGCGTGCCAGGCCAGCCCGACCCGCCACGGCCCGGCGCCAGATCCGAGCCACCAGCCAGGCCCCCGCTCAAGCCGAAGCCATCTGGCAGCTAGAGAGCGGCGCGGGAGCACTCTCTACAGTAGCACTAGCACAAGCCAAGGCCAGCCCCCAGTCCGTCGGCCCGCCAGGGTGGCTATGTTCGAGCAATGGTCAGCAAATCAGCAAGCAATCCCTGAGCCGTCTGGCGGCGACCTGCTCCGGGGCCGATCACGGTCACCGAGTCAAGGGTGTCGCATTCAACCGTGAGGGCATTCATGACGCCATCGACGCGCGCCAGAGGATGCTCCAGCGGTAGGGCTACAGGCTCCACCCGTGCCTCTAGAGGCAAGGTCGGCGTCTGGCCAGAGGTAGAGGCGGCATGGATCTCCGCTTTCTCGCGCAGGCGCAAGGAAGCCAGCAGTTTGATGCGACGCCCCTGAGCCTGGGCAGCACGGATCTCCTCCGGCGTCACTCCAGCGATACCGCGACGCTGCACTTGCTCGGCCCGTAGCGGTAGCCCAAAGACCAGGGCGGCCAGGATCAAGGTCTTGGCCAGGGCGTCATAGCCTTCCACATCCGCGCTGGGATCAGCCTCCGCGTAGCCGAGGCGCTGAGCTTCAGCCAGGGCCTCCGCGTAGTCCCTCCCCTGGCTCATCGCCGTCAGGATATAGTTGGTTGTGCCATTGAGAATACCCGCGAGCGCGCGAATGCGAGCGCCAGCCAGTCCCTCGCGGAGCGTGCTCAGCACCGGTGTACCAGCCATGACTGTAGCCTCCATACGCAACTGGACCCCTTTGCGTGCCGCTAAAGCCAGAAGCTCGTGAGCGGCCAGAGCCACCGGCCCCTTATTGGCTGTAATCACATGCATGCCCTGCTCCAGTGCCTGCCGGATATGGCTTAAGCCCGGCTCTCCATCGCGCAGATTCGTTCCCGTTACCTCGACCAGCACATCGGCCCCAGTGGCCGCCAACCCCTCACGCACCGTTGGCCAGCGCTTCACCTCTGTCGCCGCATAGGCCGTCAACGGCTGACCACTGCTCGCGACCCTGAGCAACTCCGCCTCATCCAGGCCCTCAGCCCGGGCCAAAAAACCTGAGCGAGCCGTCGCCACCGCCACCAGACGAGCATCCAGGCCATAGGCGGCTCGCAGCCAGTCCCGCTTCTCCTGCAACAACTCAGCCAGCCCCTGGCCAACCGTGCCGAAACCAATGAGGGCAAGGCGCAGTTCCTTTACCATTGCAGTCACACCTTGTCAATCTTTCTTTCTTTCTTTCTTGCCTGCTTGTTTGCTTAGCTGAACTGAGTCCCCCGGCCTCCGCCCGCCCCCTGCGCAATGCGACCGCGAAGAAGGGAGATCAGCCTGCAGCTGGGACGAAGGGCATAGAGGCGCCAGGCGGGACCCAGAGGAAGACCACCACTGGCTGACCAACTAGATCCAGGACAGCTTGAAGCGCGCCAGCAGGCGTCGCAAGGGACCAAGCAGCTCGATCTGCCCATCGATCTTCAGCAGGCGCGCCGCTCGCAGATAGACCAGGATGCCGACCGCCATCTCGATGAGCAGCTTCACTAGAGCGACCAGGACCTGGACCAGGCCCCCATGCGTAATCATTGGGCGCGTTGGATCGGTCGTATTCAGCAGGAAATCCAGTAGCAGGCGAACCAGGAAGACCGCCAGGCCCATCAGCCCGGTCGCTAGCAAGACCCGACTCAAGAAGGCTCCCAGATCACGGGTAATCAGTCCACCGATCCGTTGATGGATCAGGCAGAGAAGGACCGTGGCCTCCAGCAGACCAGCCACCGAGGTTGAGAGCGCCAAGGCCCCCATTCCCCAGGCCGCACCCCACAGGCGAGCGAAGGCGTTGATCAACAAGAGGCCAAGGGCAATCTTAAAGATAAACTGGCCAACGCTCACAATCACCGGCGTCTTGCTATCGCGCAGGGCATAGAACGAGCGCGTCAGAATCTCTACCGCAGCCTGGCCGGCCAGACCAATGGCGAACATCGACAGGGGGATGGCCGTAATTTCGGCGCTCTCCAGACCAAAAGCGCCGTGCTGATAGAGCGTCTGAATAATGGGCAGCGCCAGCACAATCAAGCCCAGACTGGAAGGGATCGACAAGAAGAGGATGCCGCGCAAGGTCTCCATTACGATGCTGCGCGCCCGCTCCAGCCGCCCGCGCGCGACATACTCGGCGATCGTCGGGAAAGCCGCCGTCGAAATGGCCATGCCGAAGATGCCCAACGGCAGCAGCATCAGCGAAAAGCCGTAGTAGTACGCCGTGATAAAGCCAAGGAGCGTCTGCTGCCCAAGCGAGCCGGCGACCACCAGCGTTCCCAGTAGCAGGATCAAAGCGCGATCGACAAAAGTCGTCGTTGAGAGCATCGCGGCATTGATAATGCGCGGGATCATCTGGCGACCGATCTGCTGAACGCCCGGATGGCGCCAGTCAAAGGAGGGGCGGAAACGCATGCCGACCCGCGACAGCCCAGGAATCTGAATACCGACCTGGAGTAAGGCCCCCAGGACTACCCCAGCACTGGCGCAGTAGACGGCCACCATCGAATTGCGATGGCCGATCAGCGCCAGAAACATTCCCGGCAACAGGCCGACGATCAGGCCGACGTTATAGAGCACGGTCCCCAAGGCATAGAGCGTAAAGTGCTGCTGCGCGTTTAGAACCGCGCTGACGATGACCCCGCTGCCAAGAATCACAGCCTGGAAGAGCATGATACGTGTTAAGGCCGTAATCAGACTCAGCTCGCCCGGGCTGACATTGGGATTATACAGCGGCACAATCTGATTGGCGAAAATGAAGCCGATCAGAGCAATGATGAGCATAATGGTTGTAGCCAGCGTTAGAGCCGTATTGGCCACATGCCAGGCCGTCTTCTCGTCCCGATCGCTGACCATGTAGCGCGTAAAAACGGGAATGAAGGCCGAGCTGAGAGCACCGCCGGCCACAATGTTAAAGATCGTATCAGGCAAGAGAAAAGCCTGATAGAAGGCGCCAGAGGTCGGGTCTGTTCCAAAGACAGCCGCAAACATCGAGGAGCGCAGCAACCCCAAGACGCGACTGGCCACAAAGGCCCCTGTGAGAATGAAGGCCGCGTTCCGAACCTGCACCCGCCGGATCATTGCGGTATCCTGGGCTGATTCGGAAGCAGGCTGCAAAGCGGGGGCCGAAGGCGAAGCGGCAGCAGGCGCCACCGAGGCCGAAGCCGCCGGGCTGGCCACCAACGGCTCTTGAACCTGAAGTTGGGCCTGGGCCTGGGCCTGCCCCTGCCCCTGACTCAGGCCACCACTGGCCCCACCAGCCTGCTCGCCCAGGGTTGATGAAGAGAGCGGCGCCAGATCACCCATGCGGCGCCTGAAGACCTTGCGCTGAATCAAATCGCTTAGATCCGGCTGCTGCACACGACGCTGCTGCCGACGCAGACGCTCCTCGCGCAACTGCTGCAGGCGCGCCTGACGCAAGGCCGGCAACGGCTGCGATGGCTGCGGCACATTGGCGTAGAGATACTCCATCCCCTGCCCATAGCCCAGCGAGCCCCCCATATCCGGCAGATGCTGCTCCTGATACGAGCGCCCCGGCTGGGCCCCTACCCTGCCACCAGAAGGCACCTGGGGAGGATAGACTGGCTGCTGCGGCGGGAGCGAGGCGGGTGACAGATTCACACCTGACGTCCCTGCGGCCCCTGCCCCCAGTTGCTCCTGATCATACTGCCA
Organism: Thermogemmatispora onikobensis; assembly: GCF_001748285.1. NCBI lineage: Bacteria > Bacillati > Chloroflexota > Ktedonobacteria > Thermogemmatisporales > Thermogemmatisporaceae > Thermogemmatispora > Thermogemmatispora onikobensis. Next base: position 63,091 of record NZ_BDGT01000009.1, read on the forward strand.
GCCATAGTACGGAGTTGGCTTGTTGCTTTCTTCTGCCATCCAGGTGCTATTCCTCTTTTTCGTGGATCACATACTGTTTCTTCCTGACAGTCCTGCCGTCGTTCTCGTGCGGCTTCTTTTAGAGAATAACAGGTTAGGCAGACAAGTCAAGCCCTTGAACTGAGCCGTAGCGGGGACTTCCCCCAAATGGGGGAAGCTTCCTCTCTCCTCCCTCTCGGAGGCCCTCGTGGTAGAATTGTCCCCGGTAAGGTGTGCCTTTCTTGAGAGTGTACTCGTTCTGTTGCTATGATAGGACATCTCCTTGAGCGAGCCAGCACATGGCGGCGGCTAGAGATGGCTGTGTGGCAAGCAAGCTAGCTCTCTGGCCTCTTGCTTTCTTGCGGCTTGAATCGGCAAAGACCCCTGTGCATGGGCACCATTCTGACCAACCGAGGTAGATAGATGGAAGACTTACACGCTGTCATCCTGGCGGGCGGCAGCGGGACACGACTCTGGCCGCTGAGTACCCCCGAGTTTCCCAAGCAGTTTCTGCCTCTTCCGGGAGGCCGCAGCATGATTCAAGAGACGCTGGCGCGAGTGACCACGCTGGTGCCGCCAGAACAGGTCTGGGTGGTCACCGGGCGAGCCTTTAGTGAGCTGGTGCGCCAGCACCTGCCAGAGCTGCTTCCGGGGCAGATCCTGGAGGAGCCGGTTGGGCGCAATACGGCTCCCGCCATTACCTGGGCAGCCTCCTTGCTGGCTCGCCGCTCCCCCCGGGCTGTGATGGCGGTCTTTCCCGCTGATCATGTGATCACGAAGCTGGAGCCGTTCCAGCGGGCGATCCGCTTCGGCTATCAGCTCGCTCAACGCGGCTACCTGGTAACCTGGGGCATCCGACCCACCGAGCCGGCCACTGGCTACGGTTATATCCGCTTCGCTTCCCCCGTGGCCGACGGCTACGGCCACCAGGCTTTCAGCGTGGAGCAGTTCGTCGAAAAGCCTGATCTGGCTACAGCACAGCGCTATCTCCAGGATGGACACTATGTCTGGAATAGCGGCATGTTTATTTGGCAGACCGCCACGATTCTGACAGAGGTGGGCAAACACCTGCCAGCTCTGGCGGAAGAGATGACACGCATTGTGGAGGCAATGGGCACGCCTGCAGAGAGGAGGGTCTTGGAAGAAGTCTGGCCTTCCCTGACTTCAATTTCGATCGACTACGGCGTGCTGGAGAAAACCGACAGGCTGGTGGTGATTCCGGTCGATCTCGGCTGGAGCGATGTTGGAAACTGGGAGCAGTATGGGGCGCTCTACGCTGCCGATGGGAAGGGTCTGCGCGGCGTCGGCCACCACTTTGCTCTTGGCAGCCAGAACGTCTTTGTCTACAACACGACGCAGCGGGAGATCTATACGATCGGCCTGGAGGACGTGATCGTGGTGGCCCTTGACGATAAGACGCTGATCTGCCATAAGAACCACGTACAGCGCGTACGCGAGCTGGCCGAAGCTCAGCTTCTTCAACGCGCCAGTACAACCGCTGCGCGCAACGGCCATCAGCCAGGACCAAGGCCCGCCTCTGCGCCCTCGCCCCTGCCGGCGGCCTCAACGGGCCAGAGCGGTTCCGCGCTTAGCCTTGGCCTGGCAGCTACTGATTCTCCTCCAATGACGCCAGAGGAAGTGGCACCAGGAGCAGACCCTGAGCCGGGTGGCACCGCCGACCAGAGCCAGTCGACAAGCTGATCCTGCAGTCTCCCTTTCGGCTTCCTTCTCCTTCTTGCGCCCCATCAGACCCATCTCAGGGCGGGGACTCAGCCAGCCTGGCCTGGACTACCCCGCCCTCAGTCACGCCGCTCGCCATACTCACGGTAGCGGTAGCCGCGGTAATAGCGATGGCGATGACGCCAGTGACGATAGGTCACCAGATGCCAGATGGTGAGCAGAACGGCCCCCCCAATGATGGCTTGAGCCAGGGCGATCGGCTCACCGAAAATGGTCACCTCGCTGCCGATGCGAAAAGGCAGGAGAATGGCGATGAGGATGCCAATAAAGGCACAGAGGACGGCCCCAAGAATGCCATAGGGGAGGCGCCAGCCGATGATCGTTTCCGCTACGATTCCAAGAAGTACAGCCAGAACGAAATAGAGTAAGTGGGCTAACGTCACGGTGAAGAGTGGTTGGGTGGCAAGGACGGCCAGAACTGCTGTGGATGACACGGTAGCCTCCTGGTTAAAGATGGCGCTCTTCAGCAGGCTCATGATAACGGGAGAGGACTGCGCCGTCAAGTCGCCGTCCCTGCGCTTCGAGGAAGCGCTTGCCGCCTCTCCCTCTCGCGCTATGCTATAATGGGTAGCGGGCAAGGGGCTAGCCAGCGCTTCTGGAAGCCTTCCTGGAAGGCTTCCAGGACCGGTCGCCTGATGCTCTGTTCGGCTGCTCTGTTCGGCCTGCGTTTGTTTGTCCGTTCGTTTGTGAAGTGAAGGTAGGTAGGCTTGCCTCGCCAATCAGGCTGGCCACTCGATCTGCACAGGGCTTTAGCTGGTTGACGAAGGCACTCGGTGCGAAAGGCGATCTCCCATCATGCTCTCCGACCAACCCGTCTTTGGCTCACATCTCATGGTCGCCTGCGCTCATTACCTGGCTACTCGGGCCGGTTTGCAGGCGCTGGAACGCGGAGGAAACGCAGTCGATGCCGCCGTCGCTGCTAACGCGGCGATGACGGTTGTCTACCCGCCAACCTGCTCAGCGGGCGGCGACGTTTTTATGCTGATCTGGGAGGCGCGCAGCCGTCGGCTGCATGCTCTCAACGGCAGCGGGCGCGCACCGCGTGCCCTGACTCCCGAGTATTTCGCCGCGCACTCACTGCGTGAGATTCCAGCGATTGGCCCGCTCTCGATTACGGTTCCTGGGGCAGTCGATGGCTGGTTCGAGGCCCTGGAGCGCTTTGGCCGGCTGCCAGTCGAGGAGGTCTTTGCGCCGGCCATCGCCTACGCTGAGGAGGGCTTTCCGGTCTCGTCGAAGCTGGCTGGCTGGCTGGAGCGCGCCGCCAAGACAGTGCTGCAGCGCTGGGAGGCGACGGCTCGCGTTTTTCTCCCTGAAGGCCGCCCCCCAGGCTGCGGCGAGATCTTGCGCCAGCCTGACCTGGCACGTACCTACCGCCTACTCGCACGCGAGGGCCGCGAGGCTTTCTATCGCGGACCTCTAGCGCGCACGATCGTTGACTACGTGCAGCGCTGCGGCGGAGTGCTGAGCCTGGAGGACCTCGCGGCCCATCATTCGGATTGGGTAACGCCACTGTCAACAACCTATCGCGGCTACGAGGTCTTTGAGTTTCCTCCCAATTCACAGGGCCTGACGGTCCTGGAGATGCTCAATATTCTGGAGGGCTATGATCTGCAGGCACTCGGTTATCAAAGTCCCGAGACGCTGCACCTGATGATTGAGGCTAAGAAGTTGGCCTTTGCCGATCGCGATCGCTATCTCTCTGATCCAGCTTTTGTGGAGATTCCGGTAGAACGCCTGCTGAGCAAGGCGTACGCGGAGCAGCTGCGAGCACGCATCAATCCAGAGCGCGCCTCCTTCCACGTCGAGGTCGAGAGCAAACCTGAGCGCGACGGCGATACGATGTATCTGTGCGTGGTTGATAGTGAGGGCAACGCCGTCTCGCTGATCCAGAGCCTTTTCTATAGCTGGGGCAGCGGGATCGTGGCCGGCGAGAGCGGGGTACTGCTGCACAATCGCGGCTCCTATTTCTCTCTGAACCCGCGCCACGTGAATTATCTGCAACCAGGGAAGCGCACGATGCATACACTGACGCCTGCGCTGGTCCTGCGCGACGGCGAGCCGTTTCTGGTACTGGGAACAATGGGGGCGGATGCCCAGCCGCAGATTCATGTGCAGCTGCTGACAGCAGTGATCGACTTTGGGCTGAATATTCAGCAGGCGATTAACGCCCCACGCTGGCGCAGCGGCCTCTTGCTACAACAGGGCGGACGCCGACAGCTGCTACAGGGACAGCAAGGCGCCCATCCAGCAGGAGAAAGCGGGGCCAGCGAGGTGGTGGCTCTGGAGCAGCGCTTTCCAAATGCGGTGGCGCTGGGCCTGGAGATGCTGGGCCACCGGGTGGCGATCTGGGGACCGTGGGAAGACGATATGGGCCACGCTCAGGCTATTCTGATTACTCCCGGCACCCAGGTGCTCCAGGGCGCAGCAGATCCACGCTGCGATGGCTTAGCCCTCGGCTGGTAGCTTTCTCTCGGCCCGGACCCGGCTGGCGGGCCGGCGTGCCTGCGCCAGCCTTGTCCCTGGCTCGCTCGCCCCGCGAGCAAACCCTGCTTTGCGTTTGCGCTCTCCGGCCTGGTCTGGTACCTGCCCCCCGGCCCGGCGCGTGTGAACCTGCTCCCTTGCTCGCTGCCCAAGACTCGACTCGGACCAGTCTCCCGTACACTGGTGCGATCGGCCAGCTCTATCCTGCCTGTGCACTCACCACTACGCGCGTGCGCCAATTTTCTGCTACAATGAAAACACTTTCCTGAGTTTATGGTCCCTTTTTGAGGAGGCGAGATGCTGCAAACCTGGAAGAAACGTAGCGATATTCCTAAAGAGTATACGTGGAATTTGGAGAGTGTCTTCGCAACTGATGAGGCCTGGGAGCGCGAGTATCAGGAGCTACAGCGACTGCTGCCGGATCTGGAAGCCCTCAAGGGGACACTGGCCCAGAGCGGCGAGGCTCTCCTGAGCGTCCTGCGCCAGCGCGATGAGTTCTTCGAACGACTGGAGACGCTGCTGGTCTACGCCTCGATGCGTAAGGATGAGGATACCAGTAATAGCCACTACCAGGGGATGTACGACCGCGCCCTTCAGCTCTACGTGCGCGCTTCCACGGCGATCTCCTTTATTGAGCCGGAGATTCTGGCTGTGCCACAGGAGAGGCTTGAGCGCTATCTGAACGAAACTCCCGGTCTGGCACTCTATAAGCATCAGCTGCATGACCTCAATCGTCAGCGCCCACATATTCGCTCCGCCGAGGTGGAGGCGGTGCTGGCCGCCGCCGGAGAGATGGCTGAGACGCCAGATGCCATCTTCACCATGATCGATAATGCCGATCTGCACCTGCCGACTATCCGCAACGAGCAGGGCGAGGAGGTGGAGCTGACCAAGGGGAACTACCTGGTCTATATCCGCAGTACGGATCGGCGCGTGCGTCAGGAGGCTTTCGAGGCACTACACGGGACTTTCCTCAAGCAGCGCAATACGATCGCCGCCACCCTGGCCGGACATATCAAGACGGATATGTTCTACACCCGACAGCGCGGCTATCGCTCGGGCCGCGAGCGCGCCCTGGCTCGCTACAACATCCCCGAGAGCGTCTACGATATGCTCATCGAGACGGTCAACGAGGAGCTGCCGCTGCTGCATCGCTACCTGCGCCTGCGTAAGCGCATGCTCCAGCTCGATGAGCTGCATATGTACGATCTCTATGTCCCGATCGTTAAGGAGACGCTGCAGGAGATCTCTTACGAGCAGGCCCGCGATACAGTCATTGCCGCCCTCGCACCTCTGGGGGAAGAATACATCAGTGGGCTCAAGCAGGCGTTCAGCGAGCGCTGGATCGACGTCTTCGAGACGCCCGGCAAGCGCGGCGGCGCCTACAGTGGCGGCGCCTATCGGACGCGCCCCTTCATCTTGCTCAATTTCCAGGGTAACCGCGATAGCATGTATACCCTGGCCCACGAGCTAGGGCACTCGCTGCACTCGTATTACACACGCCGCCATCAGCCTTTTGTCTACGGAGACTACACGATCTTCGTGGCCGAGGTGGCCTCGACTTTGAATGAGACGCTGCTCACCGAGTACTTGCTCAAGACGACGGAGAGCCGCGAGGAGCGCCTGGCCATTCTCAATCACTCACTGGAGGATTTCCGCGGGACGCTCTACCGCCAGACGATGTTTGCCGAGTTCGAGTATCAGATTCATCAGTTGGCTGAGCAGGGCGAGCCGCTGACGGCGGATACGCTGAGTCGACTCTACCACCGCCTCAATGAGAAGTACTATGGGGCCGAGGTGGTTATCGATGACTTGATCGATATCGAGTGGGCCCGTATCCCCCACTTTTATTACAATTTCTACGTCTATCAGTATGCGACCGGCATCTCGGCAGCCTGCGCGCTGGCCCAGCAGATTCTGGAGCAGGGGGCGCCAGCGGTCGCGCGCTACTTGCAGTTCCTGCGCTCCGGCTCCTCGGACTATAGCATTGAGCTGCTGCGACGGGCCGGGGTCGATATGACGACGCCGGAGCCGGTGCGCCAGGCCCTGCGTCTCTTCGAGTCACATCTCAGGCAGATGGAGGAGCTGATCGGCTAGCCAGGAAAGGAAGGCGGGCGATCTGGTAGACGCGCCTCGCTGCGCTGCGCCTGGGCGCCGCCAGGCACCCAACACGGGCCGCCAGACGGCGCACTGCTCCCCCACTCCTCGCTCCCTCCGCTCTGTTAGACGTGAGCGGCAATGAAGTCGCGCATGGCCTCCAGGACCTGCTGGGGCTGCTCGATATGCGGGGAGTGCCCACAGTTGGTTAGCTGGAGTTCGTGATAGCTCCCTCCCTGCTGGCGATAACGCTCCAGGAGTCTCCGAATCTGGGTCTTCATGGGCTGGGGCGGATACTGCTCGGCCCCTGGCCAACCCGGTACGATGCCAAGCTGCCCGAGATAGCCAAGGTCGAAGAAGGAGGTGTCAGAGACGATCTGGTCGTCGATACCGTGAATCCAGAGAATGGGCGGCTTGGGATTGAGGTCGACCAGGGCCGCTTGATTGAGATAGGCGGGAGAGAGGGCATTGTTGACTCCCTGACGCCCCGGGGCAACATAGGGCCAGTTCGGCGACGGCAGGGAGTCGCCCGGATAGTTGCCAGGCCCGGTGCGCGTCGAGAGGATGGCGCTGACGTAGATCTCTTCGCGCTCGGGCGCTACATGAAACGGCGGCTTGAAGTAGAAGTTGTTCATAACAGCCCGCGGTGAGCCTTGCTCAGCACTGCGATCGCCAGCGGCAAGACGCTGCACGAATTCAGCATTGGCGGTCCCGCCTCCGCTGCCAGCGAAGTCCGGCCAGACCGGGCGCCCTTCGGCGTCGCGCGTTCCTCCAAAGCCAAAGGGCGAGCCGGTCGCCTCTAGAATGAGGCCGCGGAGCCGGCCAGGATAGTCGATGGCATACTGCATGGCAACATTGCCTCCGAGCGACCAACCGAGCAGGTGGAAGCCGCTCAACCCCAGGGCTTCCGCGAAACTGGCCAGGTCGTCTGAGAGGTCACGGACGCCACGGGTGGCATCAATCGGTAAGACCTGGCTGTCACCGTAGCCCCGCATGTCGGGCGCGTAAACATGGTAGCCAAGCGCTGCCAGGGCCAGCATGAGGTCCTGGAAGAAAAGCGATGAGGAGCAGTTGCCGTGGATAAGGACGAGCGCCGGCCCTTCGCTCCCGGCTTCGAGATAGGCAATCTCTAGACGCTCTGTGCTGCAACGCCTCTGGCTGATGCCAGGTAAAAGGACTGAGGTGGGCATGCCTATGGTGGCCTCCTTCACTATCAAATATGAAAGGTGAATCACATATCAGTAAGCTTACCCCAGCCGGTACCCAAAATCAAGCAAGTCGCTTCGGGCTGGTGGGCGTAGGCGCGTTGGTTCGTCTCTTTCACGACTCAATGCTTGAGGTCGCAGTCCTGCTTACCTGGCTGTCCGCCAGCCAGTCCGGTGCGCTATTCATCCCTGGCCAGATGTGCTATACTTAAGGGCGAGCGATGGCCTTCGCGCTTGCGCTTATGTGCTATGGTATTTGGTAAGGGGAGTTTCTTCTTTCTTTCTTTCTTTCTTTCTATCCAGGCTATTCAAAGAAGCAAGCTTCGCTCACTAATGGCAGCGTGGGGCGCTCCGGCTCCCGTTGGCTGGTGAGTGCGATCTGAAGCGAGGAACAGGAGCTGTATGGACAGGTCTCCTCAGACTGCCGGCTCGATTGCCGACGAAATTCACGCGACCTTGCTCGACGTTGAGGGCGAGGAAGGGGAAGAGCATATCCATACACCCGGGCCGAGCTATTGGCCGCTGTTGTTGGCCGTGGCAGTGGCTGCGGTCTTCTTTCTGCTGCTCTTATTGAACAGCGCTCCCTTGCTCTCGCTCGGGCTGGCGCTGGTGGCAGGCATTTTTGTGATTGCCTTTATGGTCGGTTGGGGGCTCGAGGACCCCTTCAAATCTCTGCCACCCATCTATGTGCCCGCGCCCGCTGAGGCACGCACGCGCTCTCCTTTCAAGCTGGGTCTGGACGTGGTCGATGCCCGTGGCAGCTGGCTTGGAACCATTCAGGCCCGCTTCCCGACCTATCTGTTGGTTGAGCGTGGGCGCCTCTTCCCCAAGGTCTACTATGTGCCGCGTCAGGCGGTGAAATCCCTGAGTGATGATGGTGTAGTGCAGCTGAATCTGAGCGAGGCGGATCTGCAGTGCATGGGTTACAATCGGGTGCCCGACGATCTCTATAGCGAGTCGCCCGAGCCAGATGTGCCGCGTGTGCGTGGTATCCCGCAGTTCGGCAAGCTGCCGCTCTCTCCTGCTCAGACCGGTCATTATCTCTATGGCGCTCGCTGGCCCGGTATCAACACGGATGCCAAGAACTCCTACCATCTGGACGAAATCCAGCCCGACCCCAGCGAGTATGTGGCTGAGGGCTATCCCGTTTTGAGCCATGCTCCCGCCCGGAGCGGCAGCTAGTTCACCACTCTCAACTCCTGTGTAAGCACCCCTACGCCGGGCGACCGCTCTGGTCGCCCGGATTCGCGTGGGGAAATCACTATCCACCTTGCTTTCTTCTTCTTCTTCTTCTTCCCTTCCCCTCTTTCTTCGCTCGGAAGGAGGGATATTCTTGCTATTTACCAGTCAGGCCTCTTTTTCCGTTTGACCTGTCTGTTGTGCCTCCCGACGCTGCTTGTGGCGTGCAGCAGCATAATAGAGGCAGAGATCGCGGAGAAAGCACTGGTCACAGCGCGGTCGTTGGAAGAAGCAGCGGCGCTGGCCGTGCCAGACGAGACCTTTGTGGAAGTTGTAGATGGGGCGAGCCTCGGGCGGCAGCAGGGCCTGCAGTACGGGCTGGGCTTGCTCGGGGGTGAGCCGAGGCGGGATGAGGCCCAGGCGGATAGAGATGCGATGGACGTGGGTGTCGACGGGGAGCACTGGCAGGCGGCAGCTAAAGAGGAGGACGCAGGCGGCAGTCTTGGGACCGACGCCCTCGAAGCGACTGAGCCAGGCGAGACCTTCCTGGACAGGGAGACTGCAGAGGAAGTCAAGGGTGAGAACGCCGCGCTCAGCAGTGATCTGACGCAGGATGGCCTGCAGGCGTGGCGCCTTGACCTCTGGCCAGTTGACGACGGCAATGGCGTTCTCTACGGCTGCCGTGGGGGCGTCACGTACCGCTTCCCAGCTTCCGAATTGCTGGCGCAGGCTCGCATAGGCGGCGGCTGTCTGCTCGTCGCGCGTGCGATGCGAAAGCAAGACATCGACGAGCTGGCTGAGGGGGTCTTTGCTGGACCACTCCGGCTCGCCATAGTGCTCAACCAGCCGCTGCGTGATCTCCTGAATCCGCTGGCGCTGGGCAGCCTGGTCCTGACTCTGCTCCGCGGCCCTCCGCTCCTCTGAACCTGGGGGCTGAGACGTTTCGTCGAAGAGCGCCTGGCGGTAGAGCGCCTCCTGCTGGCTTCGACGTTGTTTCGGCTTCACGGGATCGGTCCTTTCTCGTTTCCTTCTTCGTTCGCTTCCCGCCAAACCTGGAGCCGCCCGAGCGGCGGAGGTGAGGGGAGGCTCCCAGGATAGCCTGGCCGCCCTATCTGGAGGGAGCGGCGCGGCGGCCAGGCGAGGCGAGACGTCAGGTCATGAGACCGGCCAGGCTACTCACCCGAGGTCAGCGCTTCCTGACGGCTTGCTTCCTCGTGGGCCTGGCCCTCTAGCCAGCGCTCCAGATCGATGGCTGCCCGACAGCCGTCACCGGCAGCGGTGACCGCCTGGCGATAGCGGCGATCCGTTACATCGCCAGCGGCAAAGACACCCGGAATATTGGTCATGGTGTGCTCGACAGGGATGATGTAACCCAGCTCATCCATCTGCAGCAGGCCCCGGAAGAGGTCGGTATTCGGCTGATGACCGATGGCCAGAAACAGCCCCTTGACAACTAGCGTCTGCTCCTCGCCCGTCTTGACGTTGCGCAGGCGCAGGCCGGTCACCGAGTCCTCGCCCAGAACCTCGACCACTTCGCTATTCCAGATAAAGCTGATCTTGGGATTTTTAAAGGCGCGCTCCTGCATGATCTTGCTGGCGCGCAGGGTATCGCGACGGTGGATGACGGTCACATGGCTGGCGTAGCGCGTGAGGAAAAGGGCCTCCTCCATCGCGGTGTCGCCCCCGCCGATCACGGCCACCTCTTTGTCTTTAAAGAAGAAGCCATCACAGGTTGCACAGGCACTGACCCCGCGTCCCTGCAGATGCTGCTCGCTCGGCAGTCCCAACCATTTGGCGCTGGCGCCGGTGGCAATGATCACCCCTCGGGCCAGGTAACTGCCCGAATCGCTGGTAATCACAAAGGGGCGGCGGCTAAAGTCAACGGCAGTGACGTCTTCGGGAAGCATCTCAGCCCCGAAGCGCCGCGCCTGCTGCTCCAGCTTCTCCATCAGGGCCGGCCCCAGGATGCCTTCTTCAAAACCGGGGTAGTTCTCGACCTCGCTGGTCAGCATCAACTGTCCGCCGACCTGGTAACCCTGAAAGACCAGGACCGAGAGGTTGGCGCGTGCAGCATAAATGGCCGCAGTATAGCCTGCCGGCCCTGAGCCGATGATGATTGCGTCATAGAGCTTCGCCATAGACAGTATGTACTCCGCTTCTTGCAAACGTATTCCCCTGACTGTAGAAAGAAAGGGACGCTAAAGGTCCACTTGTGAAAACACGAGAAGGGGGGCCTTTTATGCCCCTCTCTCTCGTCGCTGGCTCTGACTCCGCCAGCCTGCCCTGAGTCAGGGCAGGCTTCCGGGACGCTCGGAAGGCAGGGCTTGCTGCGTCTGCCGCTCAGCGCTGAGCCTTCCCTGGGCCCGGTTGAGGGCCGCGTCAATGTTGGTGCAGGCCGTAATGAGCGAGAGATGGGTGAAAGCCTGGGGGAAGTTGCCCAGAGCTTCGCCACACAACCCGACTTCTTCGGCATAGAGACCAACATGATTACTATAGGTGAGCATCTTCTCCAAGAGCAGGCGCGCCTCGTCGAGGCGTCCGCAGCGCGCTAGCACTTCGGCCAGCCAGAAGCTGCACGGGCTGAAAGTGCCTTCCTGACTCCCCAGGCCATCGTCAGCAGCCCGCCCGGGATCATAGCGATGCACCAGGGAGTCGCTGGCCAGTTCGCGCTGAATGCGCTCGATCGTCTTGAGCATGCGCGGCTCGTTCGGTCCTGTGAATTTGACAATGGCCATCAGCAGGGCACTGGCATCGATAGCATCGCTTCCATAATACTGAACAAAGCTCTGTTTACGCTCGTTCCATCCTTTATGCATAATCTGCTCATAAATGCGGGCGCTGGTCTCCATCCACTCGACCATTGGCGCCGGCCAGCCGCGGTGGCGAGCCAGGCGCAAGGCGCGATCGAAGGCGACCCAGGACATGACGCGCGAGTGGACAAAGTGCTGGGGGCCGCCGCGCACCTCCCAGATGCCTTCATCGGGATCGTCCCAGTGATGTTGCAGCCACTCCAGCAGACGTCGCAGGTTCTCCCACAGGTCATAGGAGATCGTGCTATAGCGATTGAAGATGTAGATGGCATCCATCAGCTCACCATAGATGTCGAGCTGCTGCTGCTTGTAAGCGGCGTTGCCGATGCGGACGGGACGACTTTGGCGATAGCCCTCCAGGTGATCAAGGGTGTATTCGACCAGTTCCTGCTCGCCGTTAATGCCATACATGGGCTGGAGCGAGCCGTTTTCTTTCAGCTCATGGCAGCGAGCATCAAGCCACTGCATGAAGGCCTCGGCCTCCTGAGTGAAGCCGAGGGTCAGCAGGCTATAGAGCGTAAAGGCAGCATCGCGCAGCCAGGTATAACGATAGTCCCAGTTGCGAGCGCCACCGACCGTCTCGGGGAGGCTGGTCGTCGGCGCAGCTACAATAGCGCCTGTGGGGGCATAGGTGAGCAGCTTAAGCACCAGAGCCGAGCGCTGCACCATCTCGCGCCAGCGCCCCTGGTATTGGCACTGGGAGAGCCAGCGCCGCCAGAAGGTGAGCGTGCGCTGAAAGGCATCGTGATAGCGGCGCGATGAGACATGCTGTGGGCCAAGGTCGCCGCGCCTGGCGCTCTCCAGCAGGAAGTAGGCCGATTGGCCAGCGTGCAGGGTAAACTCAGCGCGTACTCCCCTCCGTCCGTCCTCGCTCAGCGGCACCGTGCTGGCCAGCCCCAGAGAGAGCCCATCGCTGTGGAACATCGCCCCTTCGGGCGAAAGATGGACGACGTGCCCGTCGCGGCCATAGTTGAAGGCGGGATGACAGACCAGCTCGAATTTGAGCGAGCCACGCACTACGGTCACGGCCCGATAGAGATGATGCTGATGCTCGGCGCTGCCGGGCACCTTCACCGGCATGAAGTCGGTGATCTCCCCTACGCCATCGACCGTGAGAAAGCGCGTCAGCAGAATGTTGGTCTCCGGAATATAGAGCTGCTTCTGTCCCATCGAGGCATGATCGTGCGGGGGCGGCGCAATGCGAAAGAAGCCACCTTTCCGCGCGTCTAATAAGGCGCCAAAAACACTAGGAGAATCGAAGCGTGGAATACAGCACCAGTCGATCGAGCCATTTTTGCCGACCAGGGCCACCGTATGCAGGTCTCCGATGACCGCATAGTCCTCGATGGGTAAATAGGTCGCCGGGCGATCATCTGCCGTTCCTGGCTGCTCAAGGCGACCGTGTGACCGCACGGGCGGTGCTGTCTCTCCTCCGTCGTGCGACTTTGCCTGTTCCATGCCAGAGTCCTTTCGCGCCATCATTGCTTTCTAGCGACAGGGTATGGTATACAGAGAAAGCTATGACATGCGCAGCGTCTAGCAGCGTTAGGCAGCGAGCCAGCGCTCCTGTGGCCTGGCCGCAAACTGCTTCGCTTCGCTGTCGGCGCGTCGCGCTTCCCTGTTGCTATCTGCTGGTATGCATTGTACCACAGGCAAACAGCGGATCTGCTCAGGCTCAAGTCCTGGCCAAAGCGCTGCTGAGGTAGACTGGCGCCGAAAAGATGAACAGTGAGCGGGAGACAAAGCCGCGCTCCACTTGTCATGGTGGGAGAGGAGGCTGGTGCCAGAGAAAAGCAAAATCGCCGCGCAAAGCAGTAACCTTCTCCCCTTAAAAGGGGCAGAGCCGGGTCGATCTGCTTTTTGATCTCTCTAGCAGAGCAAGATCCCTGAACGGGTGGAATGGGCGGCAATACCAGGCAGGCCGGTAGCTGAGGGCAAAGTAGTCACCGCCTGGCCTGGCTGAGAGAGGAGGGGCCAACAGCAAGCAGTCAGACAGACAAGCATCATGCATGCGAACAAGGAAGGAAAGAAGGAGAAGAGGAGCATGGCAGATCTGGCGTCCGTACCTGACTTTGAGATGGTAGCTACCTGTATCGCAGAGCGCTTTGAGCGCATGCGCCCCTTGATGAGTCAGTGGGCAGATCTGGCGCGCCTGGCAGTCCAGGGGCTGCCACACGATCGGGCGCGTCTGGCCGAGCTGGAGCGCCGTCTTAATCAGCTACGTGCGGAACTGCGGACCTTTGTGCTGGTGGCGTCCGAGCATTTTTCCGATGGGCAGCTGGCTGCCTTGCGTAAACAGGCCCGCATGAGCAAATCGGCCTGGCGGTCGCTGAAGAAGGTCCGCCCGATCACCACGCGCTCCGGCTTCACGCTGCTCAGTTTCTAGCTGGCCCGGCAAGGATACCAGCGCTCGCTCGCACGACGCTCTCTTTCCGACTCCGAGATGCTATACTGAATTGACGCGCCGCCACTCTTCATGCGTCATGAGCAGCGCCAGGTTGCTCTACTCTTGTCCTTTTGTAGATTGGTCCGTTCGTTGCCTTTGGTTGTCCTTTCTTTCTCAGGAAGAGGGCTGAAAGGGGGCTTAGATTGCGTATGGCACCTGCAGCAGCGCGCGTGCTGGCGATCGACATCGGCACGGGAACACAGGATATCCTGCTCTTCGAAAGCGGCAGGACGATGGAAAATAATGTGAAGCTGGTGATGCCCTCGCCAACGGTGATTGTAGCCGAGCGCATTCGCCGGGCGACGGAGGCGGGCCGGCCTCTGCTGCTGACCGGGGTCACGATGGGCGGTGGCCCTTCGCACTGGGCGGCCCGCGACCATGCTCTGGCTGGCTATCCGGTCGCAGTGACTCCCGAGGCGGCGCGCACCTTCGACGATGATCTGAATGCGGTGGCGCAGATGGGCTTTGAGATCGTCAGTGAGGAGGAGGCCGCCCGGCAGGCCCGGCGCCCGGATGTGGTCCATATTGAGCTGCAGGATCTGGACGGGCAGGCCATCGTCCAGGCTTTGCGCACCTTCGATGTTGATCCGCGAGTGGATGCCCTGGCCATCGCCGCCTTCGATCACGGGGCTGCTCCTCCGGGCTATAGCGATCGGCGCTTCCGCTTCGAGTTTCTGGAACACATGATCCGCCGCTCGCCAAGACCGGCAACCTTCGCCTACCTGGCGGAGGAGATTCCGCCGGCGCTGACCCGCCTGCAGGCGCTCAAAAGAAGTGTTGCCCGCTATATGGAGTACAGCGGTTCCAGGCCGGACCTGCCGGTGCTCGTGATGGATACGGGGGCTGCGGCAGCATTGGGGGCCTTGGAGGACCCACTGGTGCGCCAGCAGAGACAGAGCCTGCTGTGCAACATCGGCAACTTCCATACACTGGCTTTCCACCTGGTGGAAGGACGTATCGTCGGTCTTTTTGAGCACCACACCGGCGAGATCAGCCGGGCACGCCTGGAGGAGCTGCTGCAGAAGCTGGCCGCCGGCATACTGACCAACGATGAGGTCTTTGAGGATAGCGGACATGGGGCACTGGTGCTGGAGCCAGCGCGCCCAGCGGCGTCGCCTACTACCTCCCCGGAGCTGCCGTTTCTGGCGGTCACCGGCCCCCGCCGCGAGCTGCTGCGCGGCTCGGCACTGCCTCACTACGAGGCCGTACCGCATGGCGATATGATGCTGGCCGGTTGTTTCGGTCTGCTGCGCGCTCTGGCCGAGCGTGTGCCCGAGCTGGCCCCAGCGATTCGGCCCGCACTCCTGAACGGGAGAGACAGCCTGGCCCGTGGCTGACCAGACGGACAGGCCAGGGAAGGATCGGTAGCGCGCTGAGCAGAGGTCTGACGTGGCAGCAGACAGGGCGATTGGCAGGAGAAGGAGGAAAGGAAAGGAGGAGGAGCGGGGAGCTGCATCAGGGGGTCACACCACTATCGGGAACTTCGGCGCCGGTGGCCTGAGCGGATGCTTCCGCCTCAGAGACCGGGGAGGGTAAAGGAATTGGCTCTTTGCTGCGCTGCCGGCGACGGCTCTTACGGCGGGGAGCAGCCTGCTCGGGGTCAGCATTGGGGTCGGCGCGTTGATCGAGGATGCGAGCCACTTTTTCGCGGATCAGGGTAATCTGGGAGTAGACGGCCTGGCGTGACTGCTGAAGCTTGCGGGCGATAGCGGAGGGGCGTTCACTATTGGCCAGATAGCGACAGATGGTGGCTTGTTTCTCTGTCAGATCGACATCGGGGTGAGAGAGCGCAGTCCGGGCCAGATCGACCAGTTCGCCATAGCGCCGGCGCTTATACTCATCGAGGTCCGCCGGAGAGAAGAGCCAGCGATCAACGATTCGTACGCCGGGGATGCGTCCGGCCTCTACAAGGTGCATAAAGTGCCAGTAACTCAGATCGAGTTGTTTGGCAGCCTCGTGGGTAGTCAACATACCATTCAGATGCTGCAAGTTATAGTGCAGTTCATCGCTCCGTAAGGCCATCTTGGACGCCTTTCTCCACCTGGGATACGTTATCTTGTCTTCGTCTCGCCTTCGTACGCTGGTGGTCAGCGCTGGCAAGCAGCAGGCAAGATACAATTGTTCATGGTGAGTATACCATACCCAGGGAGGGTTAGCAAGGCATAAGGGAGGGAAGCCGCCTCGGGGAAACTGCGAGGCGAGCGCGGGCAAGGGTGGGAGAAGATCGCAGAGCAGGGCAGGGCAGGGTAGGACAGCGCAGGAGCCTCTGATAGTAAAGAACACCTCGGGTCCATGAGAGGCTTCTCATGGGACCAAGGTGTCTCAGCCGGGAGACGCCGCGAGAATGAGCGCCTCTGCTCGTTGCGTTGCTCTGTTGTAGGCTGTGCGCAGCGGACAGCGGCTTCGCTCAGTCGGAAATAGAGCTGAAGCCTTCGCTTAGCGAGGCCGATTGAAGAGATTCTGAAGGCGCATCGCCAGCATCATATCGCCGCTGATCTTGATCTTGCCAGTCATGAAGGCCGTCGTAGGATCGAGCTTTCCCTCAACAATGGAGGCCCAGTCTTTATCACTGACGGTAAGGGTGATGTCGGGCTTCTCGACGCCGCCCTTGATCAGCTCAGCCTGACCATTTTCCACTTTGATGGCAT
Organism: Thermogemmatispora onikobensis; assembly: GCF_001748285.1. Taxonomy (NCBI): domain Bacteria; kingdom Bacillati; phylum Chloroflexota; class Ktedonobacteria; order Thermogemmatisporales; family Thermogemmatisporaceae; genus Thermogemmatispora; species Thermogemmatispora onikobensis. The sequence continues at coordinate 79,715 of NZ_BDGT01000009.1, forward strand.
AGACGCCAGGATCATCGCCGGTGATGTTCCACTGGAAGGTCTTGTTCAGCCCACTCGCGGCTGACGGATTGACATTCTGAACCATTGCTTCGAAGATCTCAGCAGTTGTCATTGGTGCACTCCTTCTTTGCTCTTTCGCAGGGAGTTACCCTAACTGGCACTGGTTACAGTATAGCAATGGCCCTCAAAGAATTCCAGGCAACTGGCTAACAAAAACGTCCGCTTGCCCAGGCGAAAAACTCCCTCTCGCGCCGCTGCCTCATCCCCCAGCCTCTTTTTGGAGCAGGGGACCCGCGGAAGCTGCAGAGAGAGCCTCTTGCCAGGGGCGGAGCTTAATGGTATCGTGTCCCTGGCTGGTCGACATATCCAGGGCGCGCCGCGGAGCGCCGGCTCCGGTGCAGCGCCGGGCTGGCCGGGGTAGGACGGCAGGCAGCCGTCCAGCGCTCAATTCGGCAGGGGGAGCGCCAGCCTTGCAATCTGTCGCTGCTGCAGCGGGCAGGGCCCGTGACGGGCGGGCCTGGCCTGTCGGCAGGGAGGGAGGGAAGACAAGAGAGATCCGCTATGGCTAGTGCAAGTAGTTTTAAGGTGAAGGTGGAGGGCGGCTATCTCCAGTTCAGCGCCGCCCACTTCATTACTTACGGCGGGAAGTGCGAGCGCCTCCACGGCCACAACTATGGCGTCACCGTGGAGGCGGAGGGGACCCTCAACGAGGATCAGCTGGTCTTCGACTTCACGATCCTCAAGCGCCTGACGCGCGAGATCTGCCAGCGCCTCAACCATCGCTTCTTGCTGCCGATGAAGAATCCGCATATCGAGTTGATTGCCTCCGCCGATGAGTGGGAGATCCGCTTTCGCGAGAAGCGCTACGTCTTCCCACGGTCCGATGTGGTGGAGCTGCCGATCGATAACTCAACCGCAGAGCGGCTGGCTGAGTATATCGCGCAGGAGCTGCTGGAGGCACTGGCACCCTACAATACGTTGAATGTGCAGACACTGACGGTGGGCGTTTCGGAGGCTCCGACGCAGATGGCCTGCTACCATCTCGATCTGCGGGGACGTCTGCCAGGCTGAGGCAAGGCGCCGGGCTGGTTCAGGCCCTGGCCCCTGGACTCGCTTGCTCTGCAGGCAGCCCGGCAAAGAAGCGCTCTGCGGCGGCCCGGCCCTGGCGATAGAGAGCTTCGATCTCGCCGCGACTCAGGTCGAAGCGCGTGGCTCCGATCTTGCCAACGGGGATGCTGATGGTGCGGATGGCCCCCATTCCATGAGCGCGCTGCTCCAGGGCGAAGCGGTCATGGGCCGATAGCATGGTCTCCAAGAGGGCCTGACTAAAGGCGACCAGGTTGCCCGGCGGCAGGAGGATCGGCTCCCCTGGCCGATCTGCGCCTTTGTCGCTACCATCCTCATCGTCCTCGCCGTCGCCCTGGCAGAGGCGAAAACCCAGCAGAGGGCGGGCCGCTTCACCATCTGGAGGAACCAGGGCGAAGAGCGGGAAGCCGCTGACGAGGCCGCCGTCGACAATGTAGCTGAGTCCGCCGTCGAGGCGCCGGAGGGACACTGGCACATAAAAGAAGGGGATGCTCGCGCTCATGCGTACGGCGCGGGCAATGTCAAGCTGGTCGGGATCGAGACCATAGCAGGCCCGCTCACTGTGCAGGTCCTGGGGAAGACACAGCAGGCGCCGTCGGCTGACGTCGGCAGCAATCACGGTCAGCCGATAGGCCGGGGAGCTACCGACCGCCGCGGCTCTTTCTGGAGGAAGGCGCAGGTCGCCGAAGCGGCGCAGGCCACGCGCCTGGAGCAGCTCACGCATGAAATGCTCCAGTTCGATGCCCGCGTGCAGGCCGAGCTTGAAGAGCAGGCGGCTGACCTGATGGAGATGCAGGTGGTCGTCGGCGGCATCATCGGCAAAGCGACGATAGTCGACGGCCCCCATGATGGCGTGTAGCTCGGCAGCACTGTAGCCAGCGGCAACCAGGGCGGCGATCATGGCCCCGGCTGAGGTGCCCGCGAGACGGTACCAGCGATAGCCGCGCTCTTCGGCGACGGCTAAGGCCCCAATGTGAGCCAACGCTCGCATGCCACCGCCTTCGAAGACGGCGTCAGCGACCAGAGCCGGCGGATGAGCAGGACTGGAATTGGAAGCACACTGAGAGAGAGAGGCAAGAGGAATGTCGCGAGTGTTAGACATGTTGGGGAGGACCTCCAGAAGATGAGGTTGTTGCGCGCGCTCCAGGACGCGCTGGCGAGGAAAGAGGAATGGTTTGCTCAGGAGAGCAGTTGCGTCTTCAGGTGGACGCTCTCTAGAATAACTATACACTGATTTCAGTAGAAAAGAAAAGTCTCTGGACGGGCACAAGTGCAGTGATGCTCTAGCCTTTCCATCCCGAGTATTACCAGAGTGCTATCTTAACGATTTTTTTCTATGCAAGGCTCCCCAGGCCGTGATAGAATGGCAAGCGCAGAATCGCGAGATCGCGCCCACTGCAGCCAGGGGAGTATCTCGCCCTCGATGAGCAGGCCCTGACGCCAGCGTCTCTCTCGCAGGCTGATACTCACTGTGCTGCTGTCGTGCTGCAGATGCTGGTTGCGAGCGGAGTGAGACTATGGGATGGGCTTTGAGACCGTTCTCCCCGGGCGACGACGAAGACGACGATGGATAAGGTCTATTATCTAGATTTGCAGACCCTCCTGGACTATCTGCAGGGGCAATCTGCGATTCTTTCAACGACGGTGAGCGTACCTTCTGTGCGCGGCACCTGCCAGGGCCTGGTCTTTGTGAAGGAGGGGACAGTGCTGGAAAGCCTCATCCAGGGGCCGAATGGAGTCCTGCTGGCAAGTGGAGCCAGGGCTTATGCCCTGCTGAGCAGCCGCGATCAGTGGCAGGTGCGTATCCAGCCCGATGTCGAGCAGGTGCTGCGCTCCATGGTACGTCCCGCTCTGCCCGAGCCGGAGCCGCGGCCAGGGCCGGGGCCGAGGCCGACTCAGGCCGCGCTTCCTCCCGCCTCTCCTGTCTCGCCACCTTCCCTCTCGCTGACGCCGGTCCCTCGACCGCTGCGCCCGCTCGATGCCCAGCTGCTGGCGGGCTTCAGCATGCGCCAGCGTTTCGTCTTGCGCCTGGTTTTTACGATGGTCAACGGCGAGCGCTCGGTCGAGCAGATCAAGGCGCAGTTGAATCTCTCGCCAGCGGTGGTTGAGGAAGCGCTGATGACGCTGCGCACTCTGGGTGTGATCAGCTAAGCTCAACGCTGCAGCTTCGCTACGATGGAGGATGGTATGAAATCCCTGTTGGCCTGGTGGTTCCGCCTGACGCTCCCCAGGCATCTGCCGGAAACAACGCCGGCTGAGCGTGAACGCGCCCGCTATGCACGCTTAACCAGTACGTTCGCTCTGGTAATTGCCCCGCTCGGCCTGCTGGCTTTCATCTACGGAGCGCTGACTTCTCTGAATCCAATCGCTCCCTGGATCGAGGGCGCGGCCTGCTTCTGCGCTCTGGCCGCACCTCTGCTGAACCGCTGGGGCTTCACTCATGTTGCCGCCTCCTTGCTCGTGCTGAATTCGATGATCAACTCGGTGGGGAACCTGATTACGAACCCCCTCGATCCGGTCTACGTGGGAATCTTCAGCGCGCTGGTGATCCCGGTGGTGCTCGCTGGGGCCTTGTTGCCCCCGGTGGCCTCCCTGGTGACCAGCTTCTTGAACAGCGCCGTTATTATCGGCCTGACGCTTTTCCAGCAGCATACCGCCGAGTACGATCGCTGGCTGCGCCTGGGCTATGGCTCCATTATGATCGCTTTGCCGATCGCGCTCCAGTTGATCGTGGGTATTATCACCTATGTGATTATGCGCTATCTGATTGCAACGATTCGCCGCGCTGATCGGGCAGAGGAGATCATTGCCTTGCAAAAGGAGATCGCGGAGTATCAGCGCCAGCGCGCTCAGGAGCAGCGCCAGCTTGAGGAAGGCATCGCTCAGATCGCCCAGGTCCATGCGGCGGTGGCCAATGGCAACCTTGACGCCCGCGTGCCCACCGGTCAGGAGGGGGTCCTCTGGCAGATCGCTGTGCCGCTCAATAATTTGTTAAACCATGCTCAGCAATGGAAGCGCAATTCCGATGTGCTGGAGCAGACCTATACGCTGGCGCATCAGTTGGTGCGTTATTTGCAGCGCTGCCGCTTGCAGCAGACGCCGGCGGTCTTTACGCAGCCAACTGGCACGCCTCTCGATCCTATTCTGCCAGAAATTCAGTACTTGAGCGAGAAGGCTACCAGGCCGAGCCGCACCTCGTCTCTGTAGTGAGTCGATGATGCGGCTCGCCTGCTTCGCTCACTCGTTATCCTGCGCGCCCGTGCGCCTGACTTCTGTCGGTGTGCCGCGGCGCGCTGCGATTCTTGAAGCTTGCTAGTTGAAGAAGCTCGCTATTGAGCTGGAAGGAGTCTTTGCTTGTATGCGAGTCCTTGTGACGGGCGCTTTTGGCAATATCGGTTTTAGTACGGTGCAGGAGTTGCTGCGCCAGGGCCATACGGTCCACTGTCTCGACCTGCGAACGAAGGGCAATGAGCAGAAGGCGCAGCAGATCAGCCGCGAGGCGGGCGAACGGGTGACAGTCCAATGGGGCGATATTCGCCAGCGCGAGACGGTGGTTGAGGCGATGCGCGATCAGGAGGTGGTGGTCCATCTGGCCGCCATTCTGCCGCCAGACATCTATGAGAAGCTAGAACTGGCTTATGAGGTGAATGTGGGGGGGACGCGCAATGCGATTGAGGTGGCACGGCAGCAGCCCCAGCCTCCACGCTTTCTCTTCGGTTCGAGCCTGGATGTGTTCGGCTACACGCAGGATCAGCCGCCGCCGCGCAAGGTGACCGATCCTGTACAGGCTACCGACGATTATACGCGCCATAAGCTGGAAGGGGAGGCAATGCTGCAACGGTCGGGGCTGACCTGGAGTATCTTCCGCTTCGCTGATGTGCCTCCCCTGGGACCGCGCCCGATTCATCCGATTATGTTCCGTATCCCGCTGGATACCCGCCTGGAGATGCTGCATACGTTCGATGCCGGGCTGGCGGTGGCGAATGCGGTGAGCAGTGCGGAGGTCTGGGGGAAGATCTGGCTGATCGGCGGCGGCCCTTCTTGCCAGGTGCGCTATCGCGATTATTTGAATCGCATGCTGGAGGTGATGGGGATCGGTTCACTGCCGGAGGAGGCTTTCGGCCACGAGCCATACTGTACGGACTGGCTGGATACGAGTGAGAGTCAGCGGGTGCTGCGCTACCAGCGCCATTCCTTCGAGGAGATTATCCAGGATGTGGCGAAGTATGCGGCTCCGCCGGCGCCGGTGCGGGTGCTGATGCCACTGCTGCGCCCAGTGGTGCGCCGCCAGATGCTGAAGCTTTCTCCCTATTGGCAGAAGGCTCAGGCTCCTTCAGCCTGAGTCGAGCGCTGAAAAAGTCCCTGGAGCTGCTTGAGGCGCGTCGGCTGATTGCTCCTGCTCTTATTGAGAAGGGCAGGCAGGCCGACGCGCCTTTTGCTGTTGGTGGGCCTGCAATGAGCCGCTCCGGCTTTAGATGAGGATGCGCCCGTCTTTGAGGAAGAGGGTGTCGTCAACCCAGACTTCGCCGCCTTTGCGCAGGTCGCAAATCAGGTCCCAGTGCAGGGCCGAGCGGTTCTGGCCACCCGCTTCGGGATAGCTGGCCCCCAGGGCGAGGTGGATGGTGCCACCGATCTTTTCGTCGAAGAGGATGTTGCGTGTGCTCCGTTGAATGTTCCAGTTGTTGCCAAAGGCAAATTCTCCGGCGATGCGGGCGCCATTGTCGATGTCGAGCATGCGCAGCAGATAGTCCTGGCCCTGGCGGGCGCTGGCTTCGACGACTTTGCCGCCGGCAAAGGCCAGGCGGATGCCTTCGACGAGGCGCCCGTCAACGGCGCTGGGCAGGTCGAAGGTGATGGTGCCTTCGAGGCTCTCTTCGACGGGACTGGTGAAGATTTCGCCGCTGGGAAAGTTGCGCCGCCCGTCGCTGTTGATGAAGCGCCGCCCAACAATGGAGAGGGTGAGGTCGGTGCCTTCGCTGAGGACGCGAATGCGCTGCTTCCCTTCAAGCCAGGCCACCAGACGCTGCTGCTGCTGGGAGAGGTCCCGCCAGCGGGCGGCTGGATCGGGGTCGTTGAGAAAGCAGGCTTCGAAGACGAATTCTTCGAATTCGCTCAGGGAGAGACCGGCGTCCTGGGCATAGGCTTCGGTGGGATAGAGGGTCAGGCACCAGCGATAGCTGCCCTCTTGCTCGCGCTGCTGCAGGCGGTTTCTGAGGGCACCCTGGGCTTTGCGCCGCATGGCCAGGCGGCCCGGGTCGAGGGTGGTAAGAGCGCTGGTGTTGCTCGCGGCTTCGATTCCCAGACGGGCGGCGATGCGTTCGGCGAAGCCTTCATGAAGCGAGGGGGTGTTTTGCAGCTGGTCGTCGTTGCCTTCGCGCAGCAGTAGCTCCTCCAGCCTGTCCAGGCTGAGGAGGGTCAGAGGATAAGCTCCCGCGCGCAAAAGCTCTCGATAGATGTTTTCGATCAGGGGAACGGCCAGGGGCGTGGATTGGATGGCGACAAGCTGACCTGGCTGCACCTGGAGGCAGTAGTCGACCAGGGTACGCGCCCAACGGGCCAGTCGAATGTCGTGCATATGGCTTTCCTTTCTTCTTTTCCTCGCACAGGTCTTGTTTCTGACTGATGATGATAGCATAAGGCCATAAGGCAAGAAGGCCGACCAGGGCAGCCGAGTGCGATCTCTTGCTTCTCTCAGCACTGCCGTTAGAAGCGCTTGGAAGATTACAACGGTGATTCGTCTCTTTTTAAGAGAGGAAGCTGTTTTCTGTCATGTCTGACAACAGGGCTACTGTTTCCCTCAGAGCGAAAAGGACGGTAGGAACCAGATGGACATTACAGTTGTGATTCTTGTGCTCGCCCTGATTTGTCTGGGGCTGGTTGTCATCAACAGCTTGCAGCGGCAACGGAGGAGCGGCCCGGCAGCGCATGCTGGTGTTGAGCAAGGCAGCACTCTGGGGGCCGAGGCGATCGAGGCCGGGGGTGATCAGCCGGTCAGCGGCAGTGTGCATAGCCACCATCGCCATGCGCCGCATCCAGAGACATCGCTGCCGTCACATTCATCGGGTTCTCACCATAGCAGCCATACCGGCGGCCATTTCGGTGGAGGTGCCGGCGGCCACTTCGGCGGTCATACTGGCGGCCATTTCGGCGGTCATACCGGCGGTCATTTCGGCGGTCATACCGGCGGTCATTTCGGCGGTCATACCGGCGGTCATACCAGCTTCTGAGTCCGTACCAGCAAGGAGGGAAGCACCCGCAGCGCTTTTCCTCCTTGCTCATACGGCTCGCTTTTGCGGTGACTGACTTTTGCGAGAAAGGTGGCCAGCTTCCAGGGGCGGGTCTGGCGCTGATCCGGATTTTCCCTACTGAGGCTTGCGACCCCAGACGGTCAGCAGTGTGTAGAGGCCACAAAACTCCTCTTGCTGCATTTCAGCCGTTGCTTGCTGGATCAGGCGGCCCAGCTCTTCGCCTGTAGCTACTCCCATTTTGATCAAGAATGGTTGGATCAGCTCCTGGAGCATCAGCCAGTCTTTGAGCATAGGATAGTAGCCTTCGGTGCCCATCGAACACTCAATGGCGCTGGCCCGCAGCTTCACCTCCTCAAAGCCCGCCTGCCTCACCAATCTGGGCAAGACCGGCGTGATCCCAATATGGCGCCCGTCCGCTGAGAAGCTCTGGCCCGCCTTCTTGAGCGCCTCCGCCAGGAGAGCGTTGAAGCGCTCTGCGGCTGGGCTGGTCGTCAGTCCGGACTCGGACTCGGTGAGTCTGATGATCCCACCCGGCTTGAGCAGGCGCCGGCACTCGGCCAGCAGCTTCGGCCAGGCCTCCGGCAGCATGAAGCCCAAGAGTAGCCGCCCATTGATCAGGTCAAAGGAGGCATCGGGGAAGGCCAGCGGCTGCATGACATCCATCACCCGAAAGTGGGCGTTCTCCAGCCCGCGCGACCAGGCTTGCGCGCGGGCGTATTCGATCACTGCCTGGCTGATGTCGACGCCGATCACTTCCACGTTGGGATAGGCAAAGGCCACTTCCAACGCCCAGCCTCCCGGGCCGCAGGCCAGGTCGAGGACACGCCCCCCTGCGGGCAGCGGCGCCCCTTCAGGAAACTCTGGCAAGAGGCCACCCATGCCTCTGGTCAACATCTGGTCCTGATGCATCAGGCGGGCCAGCTCTCCTGCGTTCTCCGAATCGATCACGTAGGAGTTCTGGTCCTCTTCCCGCACGCTGTCATTCTCGGCAGGGTCCATCGTACCTCTCTTCCTTGTGCTCTACGCTACTCCTGGGGCTTGTATCCCCAGACCGTCAGCAGCGAGTACAGAGCACAGAACTCCTCTTGCTGCATCTCGGCCACCGCCTGCTGTACAAGCCTCTTCAGCTGCTCCTGATCTGCCAACCCCATCTTGAGCAAAAATGGCTGACTCAGCTCCAGGAGCATCAGATAATCCTTGAAGACTGGATAATGGGCCTCGGTTTCCACCGACCACTCGACCGCGCTGGCCCGCAGCTTCACCTCCTCAAAGCCTGCCTGCCTCACCAATCTGGGCAAGACCGGCGTGATCCCAACATGGCGCCCGTCCGCTGAGAAGCTCTGGCCCGCCTTCTTGAGCGCCTCGGCAAACAGGGCATGCAAACGCTCCAGGGCCGGGCTGGTGGTCAACGGTAGCTCTGCCTCCGTCAGCCTGATCACCCCACCCGGCTTGAGCAGGCGTCGGCACTCGGCCAGCAGCTTCGGCCAGGCCTCCGGCAACATGAAGCCCAAGAGTAGCCGCCCATTGACCAGGTCAAAGGAGGCATCGGGGAAGGCCAGCGGCTGCATGACGTTCATCACCTGAAAGTGGATGTTCTCCAGCCCGCGCGACCAGGCTTGCGCGCGGGCATATTCGATGATGCTCTGGCTGATGTCCACGCCAAAGACGTGGACCTTGGGATAGGCAAAGGCGAGTTCTAAGGCCCAGCCTCCCGGGCCACAGGCCAGGTCGAGGACACGCCCCCCCTCTGGGAGAGGTGGCCCTGCGGGAAACTCGGGGAGGAGACCCCCCATATGCCGGTTGAGCATCTGGTCTTGATGCATCAACCGCGCTAATTCTGCTTCGTCCTCGGAATTGAGCACATAGGTATTCTGGTTGCGCGCTCTCTCTTGACTATCCCCGGCAGGGTCCATCTCTTCTCTCTCCTCCTTTGTTGATTCTCTCTACTGAGGCTTGTATCCCCAGACGGTCAGCAGCGAGTACAGCCCACAAAACCCCTCCTGCTGCATCTCGGCCACCGCCTGCTGCTCTAAGCGCTCTAAATCGCTCTTGTCGAGGCTCTCCATCTTCAACACAAAGGGCCTCATAAGTTCTAAGCCCATCAGCCAGTCTTTGAAGACCGGATAATGGGCTTCAGTTCCTATCGACCACTCGACGGCACTGGCCCGCAGGCGCACGTTGGCAAAGCCCGCCTGACGCACGAGCCGCGGCAGCACCGGCGTGAGGCCAACATGGCGCCCGTCTGCCGAGAAGCTCTGGCCGGCTTTCTTGAGTGCATCGCAGAGCAAGGCCTGATAGCGCTCTAAGGCCGGACTGGTCGTCAGCGTCAGCTCAGTTTCCGTCAGCCTGATCACCCCACCCGGCTTGAGCAGGCGTCGGCACTCGGCCAGCAGCCTTGGCCAGGCCCCCGGCAGCATGAAGCCAAAGAGCAGCCGCCCGTTGATCAAATCGAAGGAGGCATCGGGAAAGTCCAGCGGCTGCATGACATCCATCACCTGAAAGTGGGCGTTCTCCAGCCCGCGCGACCAGGCCTGCGCCCGCGCATACTCGATCACTGCCTGGCTGATGTCAACGCCGATCACTTCCACTTTGGGATAGGCAAAGGCCACCTCCAACGCCCAGCCTCCCGGGCCGCAGGCCAGGTCGAGGACGCGCCCCCCTGCGGGCAGCGGCGCCCCTTGAGGAAACTCGGGGAAGAGGCCGCCCATGCCTGCGGTGAGGATGCGATCCTGCAGCATCAGGCGCGCTAACTCACCGGCATTCTCAGAGTCAATCAAATAGGTGTTCTGGTTGGGCCTCCTGTTCTCGTCGTGCTCCTTCTCAGACGCCATAACGCCTCTCTTTCAGCAGCTTACTATCTATGCCGATACCCCGATCTGCGTCGCCCACTCCTCTAGCTGCTTCACCTGCGGCCAGCGCGCCTGCCCCTGCCTCAGCAACTGCCTGACCATCGCCAGCGCATAACGGCTGCCGCTTTGCTGCGCCGCCCCCAGACTTGCCCCTAGCGCTTCCACAAATAGCTCCTGATCCCTCAACGCTAACGCTACCGCCGCTCGCCTTGGCTGTAGCTCCGCCAGCGCTCTGCCTTTCGCTTGCGGCCACTGCGCCTCGTAGAGCCGCTGGCTCTCTTCCAAAGCAGCCATCACACCCTGCGTTTGCCCCAGATTGATAAGAATCCGCACGCGCCGGAGAGGAATCGTATACGCAGGAGCATCGGCTAGCCAGTAGCCCGGATCAGTAGCTGGTGAGGTTGAGGCATAGCGGTCTTCAGCAAGAGAGAGAGTCTTAAGCGCCTGGCGTGACTCTTGAAGCAGGCTGTACGCCTCTGCCAGGCCACCAAGCAAATCGGATTCGAGCGCAGGGGACGCTGGCCCATCTTTGAGAGCCAGCCCGCGTTGAAAGCAGAGCAGCGCCTTCTCTGGCCGCGGCCCGTACTGCTCCTTCCCGGGAGCCAGATTCCAGTTGTAGCCGTACCCCAAGTAATCGAGCACGGCCTTGGTGAGCAACGGGTCTGCCGAGAGCTGAGCTTGCTGCTCAGCTTGCCGCAGATGGTCCAGGCGCTTGTCTGGCCATAGTAGATGACGTGCCACCGTGGCTAGAATAAGGTGCACCTCAGCCATCAGCGAGGCCCTTGTCTCCCGCTCCCCTTCGAAAGCTGGATGGTTCTCTAGAAATCGCAGGAGGAGGGCCGCCAGCCCGTGGATCGTCTCTACATGCTCTGCTAGTGAGGCTCTCCACAGCACCCCTAACAACGTCCGCGACACTCCGAGCGCTTCCGCTGTGGTGTAGGGCAGAGCAGGAGACAAAAAGGCTAAGCCGCTCCCTGCCGTCAGGACATAGAGTGCATCGCGTCGCTTGATGTCGTCCTCCTTCGGGGCTGTCTTCCTCTTCCCTCTCTGCTGGCAGACCAGCCCCAGCTCTGCCGCCGTCTTGCCGTAGTACTCGCAGATCAATCGGATCGTATCCAGTCGCAGCGGGCGTCCATGCTCCGCTGCCAGCAGCGTCCCTACTGCAATCCCTATCTTCCCCGCCTGCTCCCTCAAGCCCGCTAGCTCCTGCTCCCGCAGCTTTCGTAACAGGCTCATCCCTCCTCTTCTCCTCCTCTCGCTCCCTCAGCAGGCTCTTCTGTTATGCCGATACCTCGATCTGCGCCGCCCACTCCTCTAGCTGCTTCGCCTGCGGCCAGCGCGCCTGCCCCTGCCTCAGCAACTGCTTCACTTCCGCCCTCCCGTACCGGCTCCCACTCCTCTGCACCCCCTCCACACTCGCCTGCAGCGCCTCCACAAAGAGATCCTGATCCCCTAACGCCAGCGCGACCACTGCCCGTTTCGGCTGTAGATCGGCCACCCCCCTTCCCTTCGCCTGGGGCCACTGCGCCTCATAGAGCCGCTGACTCTCCTCCAACGCCGACAGCGCCTCTCTCGCCTGCCCCAGGTTCAACAGCACCCTCGCCCGGCAGAGAGGCACAGCATAGGATGGACGGTCAGCCAATGCATAGCCAGGATCATGCCGGGATGAGGCTACCGCATAGCTCTGCTCGGCCTGTACCAGCGCGTTGACTGCCTGTTGCGGCTCCCGAAGCAGGCTGTAGGCTTCTGCCATCCCTGTCAGCAAGCTCGCCTCTAGCGCCGGCGAAGCCGGTCCTCCCTTGAGAGCCAGCCCGCGCTGAAAGCAGAGCAAGGCTGTTTCTGGCTGCGGCCTATACTCCCCCGTTCCTGGCACTAAGTCCCAGAGATAACTATAACCCTTGTAATAGGGCAATGCCTTCTGTAAAACGACATCTCCCGACAAATGCGCATAGTGTTCTGCCTGCTGTAAATGTTGCAGCCGATCCCGAGGGCGAAGGAGATGACGCGCTGCAATGGCCTGAATTAAGTAGACCTCTGCCACTACGCGCGCTGTCTCTCCCTGAAGCCTCTTTCCTCCTGGCTCCTTTTCCAAGATCGCAGCCAGCCAGGCGGACGTTTGAGACACTGTAGTAACATCCTCAGACTCCGAGGCCCGCCACAGTGCTCCCACCAGGGTGCGTGCTATCGTGAGTGCCTCCTCCCTGGTCAGGCTCAGACTGCCCATGCCAGCCAGCAGCGCCAGCCCACTGCCGCCCGCCAGCAAGGTCAACGCTTCTCGCCGCTGCATCTCGTCCTCCTTCGGGGCTGCCTTCCTCTTCCCTCTCTGCTGGCAGACCAGCCCCAGCTCTGCCGCCGTCTTGCCGTAGTACTCGCAGATCAATCGGATCGTATCCAGTCGCAGCGGGCGCCCATGCTCCGCTGCCAGCAGCGTCCCTACTGCAATCCCTATCTTCCCCGCCTGCTCCCTCAAGCCCGCTAGCTCCTGCTCCCGCAGCTTTCGCAACAGGCTCATCCCTTTCTCCTCTGCGCTTACTCTTCCACAAAAGGACACCAAGGGGCCTGAATTTCGTATTCCCTCTGACAGTATAACAGCAGGTCATACCGAGTTCAAGGCTTCCTTTTTTAACGGAAATGAACTTGAGACAAAGCTGTCACAAAACTCTCTTTACTGTGGCGGCAAAGCTGGCTATAGTAGATTCGACAGCAGGTCAAGATATAGCTTCTTCACCGTATTAACCCTATCTTTCTCTAGAAAAAGGGTAAGGGAGACTATTCACTCAAAACCAATGACGAGGCTTTTTCAATGCTCGATGATACTGCTAACCATACGTATCGACGTCAGGATGATCATCTAGAACAGGAGAGCCGCATCATGGCCACCGCCCTTCTTCCTCGCGGCAGCGAGGTCCCCAGGCATCGCTGTCCTCGCTGTCGCGAAGCAGACTTCAGCCAGCGATCTTCCTTCAGTCAGTGCCGCCTACCCGAGAGCCGCCAGGACCATCTCAGCGCCCTGCGGGCCGAGCTAGGGGCAAGTGAGGAGACCGAGCACCTCATTGATTGGCTGCTTGACATGTGGGAAACCATCGACCTTCTCATCGCCCGCTTCGGGGCGGCGCGCGCCTGGCAGATCATCGCCACGCCCGCCGCCCTCTGGCCGCAACCCATCAGTAGCGAGGAGCTGGGCGCGCACCTGCACGGCGAAGAAAGCGCCCTTGCTGATCCGCCGACCGTCTACCCCTGAATACAAAGGAGACTGAGCATGTTCTTCATGCGCCTCTGGAAACGGTTGCGCTCCTCCCCGGCAGAGCCAGGGCAGGCCGTCGACGAGATCAACCAGACTGAAGCAGCGGTTCCAGACCACAAGAGCAATGGGCGTCGGCGCCTGTCAGACGTGCCCTACCTGCTACCCAAGGATCTGGACGAGATCAACCGTCTGGACTTTCAGCATTATGTCCTGCGCCTGGCTCTGGGACGGCTCACCTTTGCCCCCGTCGACGAGCAGCTTCGGCAGGGCGGGCAGGTGCTCGACGTCGGCTGCGGAACGGGCCGCTGGGCCATCGAAATCGCCCGGCTCTACCCCCTCACTCACGTCACGGGCCTGGACCTGGAACAGGCCAAAGCGACGACGCCGCCTCCCAACTATCGCTTTATCCAGGGGAATCTCCTCCAGGGCCTGCCCTTCGCCGACAGCACCTTTCACTACACTCATCAGCGCTTCCTCGTGGCCGCCATTCCCCTGGAGCGCTGGCCGGGGGCGATCTGCGAGCTTTACCGCGTCACCGTCCCGGGCGGCTGGATCGAGCTGATCGAGCTTGGGGCCGAGACACGCAACGCCGGCCCTTGCCTGCAGCAGCTCATCGCCTGGGGGCGTCAGCTCGCAGCCCCGCGCGGCATCGACGGCACCCAGATGAGCCGCCTGGGCGAATGGCTCCAGCAGGCTGGCTGCCGTCAGATCTACACACACACCCTCTGGCTGCCCGTTGGTGCCTGGGCCGGGCGCCTGGGGCTCCTGTTCATGCGCGACCTCGCGGCAGGCTTCAATGGACTGGAAGCCCTGGCCGTCCGCGCATGCGGCATCACCCCCGAGCACTTTCGCCAGACCATCGCCGCCCTTGAGCAAGAGTGCAACCAGCACCAAACACGCTACGCCTGCTACCTGGCGGCAGGCCAGCGCTAAGCCCAAGCGCAGCCGGAGAGCGCAGTCGGCCTGGTCACATCAGCTCTGTCCGCTCCCAGACCGAAGCCGAACAGCTGGAGAAGAAAGGAAGAAGAGGGGAAAAGCATGAAAAGAACAGCTATGCGGCGACCCTATCACCGCGGGCCACGGGTCGCCAGTCCTGGCGGCCTCCGCCCGGAGGAATGGCGTGTTCTCATCCTGGCCCGTCAAGGACTGGCCCGACGCCAAATTGCCGCCCAACTGGGTGTCAAAGTCGAGACTATCAACCTCTATTTCCAGCGCATCTACGAGACGCTTGGCGTTCACTCCTGGCGCCAGGCCATCGAGCAAGCGCCCTGGGAGAAATGCCCACTGGAAGCCCCGCCTGGCTCTCTGGAGCAGCAAGGACCAGCACAAGGGCCAGCAGACCCATAGCAAACCCATCGCAAACCCATCGCAAACCCATCGCCCCCCAGTCTCTGACGCTAGCTGCAGCAGAGGGCAGGGAAGCCAGTTTGTGGGCAGGCCCTGGGCGGACGCCCCAGGCGCGCCGGCATGAGGCGAACGCCCAGGCGCCCACCTGCTCAGCCAGGGCACGCCACGCAACCCGAGAATCATCAGCAGAAGCAGAAGAGGAGTTGACGTCATGCCATTACGCCCAGAAGATGCCCGCTTCGCCATCGGCCTCGACCTCATCCTCACCGACGCGGATCGCAGCCAGATTGCCCTGATCTTGCGCGCGGACGAGCAACGTTACGCCCTGCTGGGAGAAAAAATGCGCTGGGGAGAGCGCGCTGATCAGGCTTTTCTGCGCGCCTTGCGCGAAGAGCTGGGCCTGACAAAGATCCTGCCCAGCCGCGTCAATGGCGAACTCAACCGCAAGCTGCAGGCCAGCGGCATCCTGTGCTGGCAACTCGCCGGACTCTTTGGTCTCCTGCGGCCCGAACGCGATCCCCGCTTTCTCCAGGCCCCGCTGGCCGAGCGCGCGCAGGTCCTCTCGCTGGCCTATCTGGTCGACTGCGATCTGAGCCGCCTTCAGCAGGTCGTCAAGCCGGGGAACAGCGTCCTGCGGCTGGAGCTTTTCAGCCTGACCGCGCTGCCCACCCTCTTTCTCGACCATGCCGAGCTGATCAGACACATCCTTGAGGCCGAGCGACGCGGAGAGCTGCCGCTGATCCGTTAGTCCGCTCGCTCAGCCGGGTAGCAAGCCAGACGAGGGCCGGCCCCCTCACCTTCTTGCTAACGCAGAGGACCCTGAGCGGAGCCTGCTCGGGCTGGCCCGCCCAGGGTCCTCGCCTTACGTGCCCACCTCAGCCGGCTGGCTGGGCGGGCGCCGGGAGTCGCCACCTAGCCGCGCGCGCGCTCGGCAGCCTTCAGAATGGCACGGCGCGCCATCACAGCGGCCATCTGCGCCCGATACTGTTTTGAACCGTGGATATCCTCCATCAGCTCCAGGCCCTCAGCGGCATGACTGGCCGCCTCGGCCACCGCTGCCTCGTCCAGTTGCTTGCCCACCAGGGCCGCCTCCACCGCCGCTGCCCGTGTTGGCATCATACCCGCCCCCGTAATCACCACACTGGCAGCCGTACAAGCGCCATCGGCCCCCAGCGTCACCACCGCCGCGCAACCCGCGACCGCATAGTGCGACGCCTTATTAGCCAGCTTCGTGTAGGCGCTGCCCGTGCGCGCCGGCGGCAGCGGGAAACGAATCTCCGTCACCATCTCGCCCGGCTCCAGGGCCGTCGTGAAGGTCCCCAGAAAGAAATCATCCGCCGCGACCGTTCGCTCCCCATTGGGGCCGCGCACACGAATCTCCGCCTTCAAGGCCCGCACCGCCCCCGGCATGTCCGCCGACGGATCAGCATGCGAAATACTGCCGCCGATCGTCCCCCGGTTGCGCACCTGCGGATCACCGATCACCGAAGCGCACTCGGGCAAGAGGGCAAAATGCCGGCGCAAGACCTCCGAGCGCTCAATCGTCGCATAGGTCGTCAAGGCACCCACCGCCACCACATTACCCTCTTCACGAATATAAGAAAGGCCCGGAATACGGCCAATATCGATCAAGTGAGCCGGCTGAGCCAGACGCAGCTTCATCGTTGGGATCAGACTATGGCCGCCGGCCAGCAGCTTGGCATCATCACCGTACTGCGAGAGCAGGGCAATGGCCTCATCCACCGAGGTCGCAGGATGATACTCAAAAGCGGCAGGAATCATCAGACATCTCCTCCTCGCATCGTACGTCAGTCAGTCGGCCAGAGCGAGGGAGTGCAGACCAGCCAGAGAGAGCCGATCGACGATCTGCCCGCCTGCCGGAGCGCCTTCCCATCCCTGGCCCTGGCCTTCATCAGCGACGTTCGTCAGGGCAACAGCTCACAGGCAGCTTCACGCCTGAGGCTGGGCCTGTTGCTGCTGGATAATCCGCCAGATGCGCTCGGGCGTCAACGGGATATCGACATGCGGCAGACCGAGCGCATCGGCCACCGCCGCAGCGACCGCTGGCGTCGCCGCGATCGTCCCGGCCTCGCCCACGCCCTTGACCCCGAGCGGATTATACGGCGTTGGCGTCACCGTATGATCCAGCTCAAAAGGCGGCAGCTCCGAAGCCAACGGCATCGCATAGTCCATAAACGTCGACGTCAGCAACTGGCCATTCTCATCGTAGACCACGCCCTCAAAGAGCGCTTGCCCGACCCCCTGAACAATGCCCCCGTGGATCTGGCCCGCCACCAGCAACGGATTCAACTGGCGACCGCAATCATCGACGGCCACATAGCGTCTCAGATGCACCTCGCCCGTATCCTTATCGATCTCCACAACGCAGATATGCGTCCCGAACGGGAAGGTACAGGCTTCCGGCTCAAAGAAAACCGTCGTCTCCAGTCCCGGCTCGATCCCCGGCGGCAACGTATTCGAGAAATTGGCCGCCGCCGCCACCTCAGCGAAGGTCACCGCCTTCTGCGGCGCTCCAGTCACCGAGAACTTGCCATCCTCCAGCGTCACATCCGCCGGACTGGCCTCCAGCATATGGGCGGCGATCTGCTTCATCTTCTCCTTCAGCTTCTGCACTGCATTATAGACCGCCGTTCCGCCCACCGCCGTCGTGCGGCTGCCGTAAGTGCCACGTCCCTCGGGCGTCGAATCGGTATCGCCGTGCAGCACCAGCACGCGCTCGATTGGAATGCCAAACTCATCGGCGGCAATCTGCGCGAAGGTCGTCTCCTCGCCCTGGCCGTGCGGCGAGGCCCCCGTATAGATCAAGACATCGCCGCTCTGATCGACGCGCACCCGCGCGCTCTCATACAGACCAAAGGGGGTCAAGCCCTTGGGACCAATGCCGCAGATCTCCACATAGGAAGAGATGCCAATCCCCATCAGCTTCCCCTGGGCTCGCTTCTGAGCCTGCTCGGCGCGCAGCTGCTGATAGCCGATCAACTGCATGGCCTTCTCCAGGGCCAGCTGATAATTGCCACTATCGTAGACTGTACCGGTGGCCATCTTATGCGGGAACTGCTCCGGCTTCACAAAATTGATCATGCGCACCTCGGCAGGATCTTTGCCCAGGGCATGAGCCACCAGATCGACGGCCCGCTCCGCGATATAAGCCGCCTCGGGCCGGCCCGCTCCGCGATAGGCGTCGGTCGGCGCCTTATTGGTGAAAACAATATCGCAACTGCCATAGGCCACCGGGATATCGTAGCAGCCGCAGATCATCGGCAGCGTAAAGGCAATCGCGATCACATCCGTAAAGAACTGCAGGTAGGCGCCCAGATCCGAGACCACATGGACCTTCAAACCAGTGATCTTCCCCTCGCGCGTCGCCGCTACCTCCACATAATCGATCTGGTCGCGTCCGTGGATAGTCACCGCCAGATTCTCGCTGCGGTCCTCGATCCACTTCACCGGGCGGCCCGTCTTCATCGCCGCAAAGGCGGCCAGGGCCTCTTCAGGATAAATATTGAGCTTGCAGCCGAAGCCACCACCGACCTCGGGCACAATCACCCGTACCTGATGCTGCGGCAGACCCAGCTGCTCGGCCAGGTAGTTGCGCAACAGATGAGGAATCTGCGAGGAGCTCCAGATGGTCAGCGTGCGATCCGCCTTGCGGAACTCCGCCACCACCCCGCGCGTCTCCATCGGCGAAGGGGCCAGACGCTGATTGACAATACGCTGCTTGACCACAACGCCGCCGTTGGCCTGGGTCTCGGCAAAGACACGGTCGATCTCATCGGTCGGGGGACGCACCGAAGCGGCCACATTCGTCCCGAACTCCTCATAGAGCAAAGGCGCATCGGGCTGAGCCGCCTTCTCAGGATCAACCACCGCCGGCAGCGGCTCGTAGTCAACCTCGATCAGATCGAGGGCATCGCGCGCCCCGTAGCGGCTCTCGGCGATCACCACCGCCACCGGATCGCCGAAGAAACGGACCTTGCCCTCAGCCAGCGGCCCACGCCGGCCCATACCATTGGTGATGTGCGGCGGCAACGGCGCCGCCACCGGGATAGTGCCAACCACTCCCTTGAGGTCCTGCGCTGTGTAGACCGCCACCACACCCGGCGCCTGTTTAGCGGCCTCCGTATTGATGCTGCGAATGCGCGCGTGGCCGTAGGGGCTGCGCAAGACAGCCATGTAAAGCATGCCGGGGAGCTTGAGATCGTCGACGTAGGTCGCTTGACCGGTGATCAGACGGGGATCTTCGCGCCGCTTAATCGGCGTACCAACCAGTGCAGCAATACCCATAAGCAACCGTTCCTTTCTCCTCGTAACAGGCAACAGAGACGTCTAGAGGAGACCTGGCCAGTTCAACCCAGCCAACACAGCCCGCCTCGCCCCACGCGGAACGAACAGGCGGACGGCCTGCAGACAGCGCTGTCTGAACCAGGTAAGCACTCATCTTGTTGCTGGATGACTACGTGAACGCCAGTAACAACTGTCGCGCATAGCCAAACCTCGCTGGAGCAGCCCAGCGCGGCAGGCTCTGCCGGGTCAAGGCAATGAATGAGGTGGGAGACCGGGCCGGCCAGACGCCGGCTCAGTGCAGCGGAAGAGAGAGGCCAGGAGGGCCCGACTGACACTACTCGCTGGCACCCACGGGCTGCGAGACACCGGCCTGCAGCTTCTCTGCCGCATACTGGACAGCCCGCACAATATTTTGATAGCCTGTGCAGCGGCAGATATTGCCCTCTAGACCCTTACGGATCTCCTCTTCGCTCGGGTTGGGGTTGGTCTTCAGCAACTGGTAGGCCGCCATGATCATACCTGGCGTGCAGAAACCACACTGCAGCCCATGCTTCTCCCAAAAACCTTCCTGCAACGGATGCAGCTGTCCCTCTGGAGCCAGGCCCTCGATGGTTGTCACCTCACAGCCGTCCGCCTGCACGGCCAGTACGGTGCAGGACTTGACCGCCTCACCATTGAGTAGCACGGTACAGGCCCCACACTGCGAGGTGTCGCAGCCGATGTGCGTACCCGTGAGATCCAGCACATCGCGTAAATAATGCACCAGCAACATGCGCGGTTCGACCTCTGAACGGTATTGCTGACCATTCACAGTCACCGTGATTTCGCGCTTCGTCGTCATTGGTGATACCCTCCATGTGGTCGGTTTCATCAGGCCCGTGAATGAGCTTGCATGCTTCTGCCCTCAGTTCAGTATACAGGGGCCTGGAACAGCATAGGACCAAAAGGGAACAGCTCGTGTCTGTGCATTGGACTGCAGCCAGAGAAGCGGATGGCCTGGACGCATTGGCCATCGACCCAGCCACACCACAGGGCCGCAGGCGCTCAGATGCCCCTATTCGCTCGCTGACAACTCACTCTGGATGCTTGAGAGTCACGGGGAAAGGATCAACACAGGGCAGGCTCGCCAGATCGCTGCCCCCCTGCCTCTTCATCGTTGTGGCTTCTCCTTCCTTTCTCGCTCCTTACACACGCCCAGAGAGAACGACCTTTTGAGCACCTTGCACACCCGAGTCGCTCACCGGCCCCACCCCACACCTGCGCCCGCTGAGGCTTGCACTGGACCGCAGGCCCGCAATCGCGGGAGAGAGCCAGGGCAGCTCCCTGCAGAGGCCACACGCTTCAGATAAGCGCGCCAGACCGGTAAGAACTCGTTTCAACTGACAGATAGAGAGTAGCATACGAATGGGCTGAGTGTCAATCGACACCAGGCCCATCAAGCCGATTCCTTGCCCCTCCCCCGCTCGCCTGTGGTACAATATCCCTGATTTTTAATAGGGTACAAAGTACACTAACTGAGGAGGGCTTCCGATGCATCGCCGCGCCCCCAGTGTGCACCCGGGATTAATGACTGACATGTACCATCCAGACGCTGCCTATGTAAGCTGGCGCACCGGTCGCAACGGCCTGGCCACCTTTGACCTCTACACGCGCTCCGCCCCCTTCGGCGGCGCCTATCTCCTCGTCGCCGGCCTGGAGGCCGCGCTCGAATTCGTCCAATCGTTTCGCTATACAGAAGAAGAGCTGACCTTTCTGGCACGCATCCGCGACTATGATGCCGCCTTTCTGGACGAACTGGCAAACCTGCGCTTCACCGGCGAGATCCTCGCTATGCCGGAAGGCTCCATTGCCTTCCCTAACGAGCCAATTCTGCGGGTGACGGCGCCGTTCCGCGAAGCTCTGCTTCTGGAAGCCGGCATTATGCAGGCCATCAATCTGGCGACGCTGATCGCCACCAAGGCCTCGCGCATCGTCTACGCCGCCCAGCAGGGCCAGTCGCGCCGCGTGGCCGAGTTCGCTTTCCGCCGCGCCCAGGAGCCAATGACTGTGGCCCGCGCGGCCTACATCGGCGGCTGCGCCAGCACTTCGCTGCTCAACGCCGCCTATGAGTTCCGCCTGCCCGCGACCGGCACAGTCCCCCATGCTCTGATCGAGTTGTTCGACAGCGAGGAGGAGGCTTTTGAGGCCGTCGCTCAGGCTTACAACCGCTATACGCTGCTGCTGGACACCTACGATCCGCGCCGCGCTATTCACACGGCAATCGAGGTGGCGCTGCGTGCTCAGGAGACCCTGGGCCATACGCTGGCCGCTGTGCGCATCGATAGCGGCGACCTGGTGGCCGATAGCCTCTACATCCGCGAGCAGCTTGATAAGGCGGGCCTGCAACAGGTACGTATCCTGGCCAGCGGCGACCTGGACGAGTGGAAGATTCTGGAGCTGCTGCAGGCCGGTGCCGCCATCGATGCGTTCGGCGTCGGCACGGCCCTGGGAAGCGGCGCCGGCTCGGTCGAGCGCGGGATCGCCGGCGGCTCGCTCGGCGCGGTCTACAAGGAGGTCTGGTACGTTGATGAAAACGGCACGGAGTATCCCAAAGTCAAGCTGGCCAGCGAGAAATCGACCTGGCCGGGCAAGAAAGAGATCTATCGCCACCCCCAGTGGGAGGAGGATGTGGTGCAATTGGCCCACGAGCCGGCCCCCGTCGGCTACCATCGCCTGTTGAAGCCCGTGATGCGCAATGGCGAGATGGTGCCCGGCAGCCTGCCCCCACTCTCGGAGATCCGCGAGCTGGCTCAGCAAAACCTGGCCGCTCTGCCCGAGAAGTACCGGGCGCTGACGGTGCAGGAGCCCTATCCCGTGCGCTTCAGCGAGGGACTGCAGGTGCTGCGTCGTCAGGCGGCCCGCATCGTGGGGGTCGAACTGCCCGAGTAGAGCCAGCCAGTCGGGTGGGCCACTCGCGATGACGGCCCACCTGGCTAGGACTTGGCGGCAAGCGCTACTGCTCTCTCCTCCTGGTGGAGTATAATGCAGGGGAGTCAATCCTCCCAGGGAGGTTGAAGGGTGACGGGAGACGGGATCATTGATCAGGAAAGAGGAAGAGAGCATGGCCGAGAGCGCCATCGAGCCGCCAGAGCAGGCAGCCTGCCAGGAGAGAGCGCCGGTCAGCTACAGCCCGGCGCCGGCAGAGGGGTCATCGACAGCGGCGAGAGAGCAGGAAAGCAAGCAAGCAGAGACGATAGTGTGGACGCCAGGCTTTATTGTGGTTTTCGCCTTGACTCTCGGCCTGGGCCTGAGCGCAGAGTGCCTCTTGACCAACGGCTGGCTGGCCCATCTCTACAGCGGTAACTGGCCCCAGCTCGCTCATCTCGGGGCGTTGTTGCTGCTGTGGCTCGTGCTGCTGGTGCGCGGGCGCACGGCCTGGGCACGGCTGGGGGCACTCTTTGGTTGCCTGTGGGCCTGCTTTGAGGGCCTCAATCTGCTCTTCAATCTGCGCTCCCAGCCGGGGGCGGTCGCCTATTTGAATGCCTCGGGTAATCTCTCCTTGCTGGGTATGTACCTCTGCTTCGCCACAGAGCGGGCGCGCGCCCCTCGCTGGGACACCTGGTTCTTCGCCCTGACTCTGGTAGGCGGAAGTAGCATCGTCCTGGCCGATTACCTGTTGACCGCCGCCGATCAGCGCTCTTTGACGACGGTCGCCAATGCCATCGCCGCCCTGGCCCTCTGGCTGGCGCTGCTGATCTGGTGGCTGCGCCCCGCTTGCTGGCGCCTCCACCCAGGGCCAACTTTCCTCTGTGGGCTCTTCCCCCTCATCATCCTGCTTCTCTCTATCCCAGGAATCACAAACAGCTTCAATAATCTCTTCTTTCTGCAAGTAGCGGATCTCTCCCTGCTCCTGGGCGGCCTGCGGATTCTGCAGGCCCAGCGCGTTCTTTCCTGAGAGAGTCTGCAGACGAGGGAGCCACTTCCGGCTCGTTCAACCGTTTTGGAAGGAAAGAAAGAGAGGAGAGAACGCCGCGAGGAGCCAGAGAGCGAAGCGCGAACGCTTCGCGCCACGCCTGCCCGGAGGGCGTGTACTCAGCAGGAGGTAACCAGGAGGTAACAGGCAAGATGTCCCCACAGTCCGAGCCACAGCACGCCGACGATCTCTACGCCACCCTGGCCATTAGCGCTGAGGAGGCCAGAAGCGGTACCAGCCGCATGCTCACCCTTCCCGACGGGCGTCAGCTCCCGCTGACTCTCCCGGCGGGTGTGCAATCGGGCCAGCGCCTTAGCTTTGCCAACCAGGGACGGCGTCGAGACGATGGCAGCTACGGCTCGCTCCAGCTCACGATCATTGTGCTGCCCGGGCCGCCCGTGGGCGGGCTGGCTGGACGCTCCTCAGAGGAAGAAGTCCCTACCCAGCTCAGCAGCGATCAGCTCCAGCTGGCGGCTCCCGCCGCGCTCGCCTCCTCTGCCTCAACAGTGGGGCAGACGGCGCCTCCCCCTCCCCATACGCCGGGTCCCCTTCCGCCGACCCTGTCGTCTCCAGCGCTCTCCCGGCAGCGCCCGGCCACGGCAGAGCGAAAGGGCACCAGCCCGCGCCGTGGCCTCTGGCTGATCGCCACCATGGTTGTACTGCTCATACTGATCAGTAGCGCGCTCCTGCTGGAGCAGCAGCAGCAGCAGGCCCAGGAGCAGGCGCACGCCACGGCCACCAGCGCCGCCGCTACCTCTCTCGTGGCTAGCAGACAGGCCAGCGCGGTGGCCCAGGCCACGGCTGCCGCCCAGGCCACCGCTTCGGTCATCGCCGCCTACCCCAATCCTTACCCACCGGGCGGTGGTAGACTGGTGCTCTATGCCCCCCTGAGCGATGCGCGCAACAGCATCGGCTGGGAAACCGGCGTCCACTGCATCTTCCGCTCCGGGGCCTACCACGTTGTGAGCCAGGACCCACGTTTCTTCGACCAGTGCGGCAACGGCATCAGCTACAGCGATTTCACGCTCGAAGTTGAGATGACCATCGTAGCGGGGGATCAGGGCGGACTGCTCTTCCGTGGAGCGAATATCGGCGACAACCACTATTACCTCTTCCAGATCGGCACCACCGGCATCTATACACTTTTCGCCTACACCGGCGGCGACCAGACCGCGGAGCTGACGCGCGGGATCGCCCTGAACTACCAGCGCGGCCTCGGCCAGACCAATCTCCTGGCGCTCGTGGCTCGCGGCAATAGTCTGACCATCTATCTCAATCACGATCCCGTGGTACAGGTCAGCGATGGACGCTATCGGGCCGGCGAGCTGGCTCTGCTGGCTGTACCGCTGGCCAATGGCGGACAACCAACAGATGTGGCCTATCGCCATCTCAAAGTCTGGACTTTCTAAATCCCAAGTGGATGGTGTATAATACGCAGCCAGGAAAAAGAGACTGATCCAGAAAGCAGGGCTATCAGCCAGCCAGCCAGCCAGCCAATACAGGGTAGGCAGGGAGAGGCAGAGAGAAGCAGAGAGAAGCAGCCAGAGGACGCGAAGAACCGAAGGAAGCATGCATGTAAAGCCTTGAGGCTCGGAGAGGGACGATCCATCATGACCACAACTGCCACCATTCCCAAGGGGAAGTACCACATCTGGACGGTCGGCTGTCAGATGAATCAGGCCGACTCGCAGCGCATTCAGAGCATGCTTGATGAGTTGGGGTGGGAAGAGGCGAGCCTGGAGCAGGCCAATCTGGTCGTGCTCAATACCTGCAGCGTGCGCCGGGCGCCCGAGGAGAAAGCCCACAATCTGCTGGTGCGCCTCAAGCAGATGAAGGAGCGGCGCAGCGATCTGCTGATTGCTCTGATGGGCTGCATGATCGGCAATCAAAAGACCATCGACGAGCTGACGCACCGCTATCCCCATATCGATCTGCTCTTCAAGGTAGAGCAGGCCGATATCCTGCCGCGCTTCCTCGAAGAGCGCTGGACGCCTATCTCCGGAGCGGGCTGCCTGGATATCGAGTATCAGGATGAGAGCGGCCAGCTGCACCAGCTCCAGCCGCTGCCGTGGGAGGCGGAGACGGAGACGGAGGGGCGCCCCCATCAGCATCAGAGTCAGCCGGCGCCGACCATCGCCACCTCGCTCAGTCGCAGCGGGCAGCGCACGGTCTTGCCAATGGCCATCACGCCACGCCCTGGCGAGCGCGTGGCCCACTATCCGACCAAGATCGAGGCGCGCTATGTGGCGCCTACCGCCTGGCTGCCGGTGATCTTGGGCTGCAATAAGGTCTGCACCTACTGCATTGTCCCCTACCGCCGGGGCCGTGAGCGCAGCCGCCCGCTGGCGGAGGTCTACGCCGAAGCGCAGTCCCTGGTGGCCAAGGGCGCCCGCGAGCTGACACTGCTCGGCCAGACCATCGAGGCCTATGGCCTCGATCTGCCTGGTCAGCCCGATCTGGCCGACTTGATGGAGAAGCTGAGCGAGATCGACGGCCTCAAGCGCATTCGCTTTATGACCTCCTACCCGCGTCACATGACGGATCGCATGATCCAGCGCATGGCAGCCCTGCCCAAGGTCTGCGAGCATGTCAATATTCCTGTGCAGTCGGGCGACGACGCCGTGCTGCTCCGCATGAAGCGCGGCTATACCATCGCCGAGTACCGCGAGCTGATCGCCAAGCTGCGCGCCTGGTGGCCCGGTGTGACGCTCTCGACGGATGTCATCGTCGGCTTCTGCGGCGAGACCGAGGAGGAGTTTCAGCATACGCTCGACCTGCTGGAGGAGATCCGCTTCGATGTGGTTCACGTGGCCGCCTACTCACCTCGCCCGGGCACGGTGGCGGCCCGCTGGTCCGACGATGTGCCGCTGGCCGAGAAGAAGCGCCGGCTGCACGCCGTTGAGGAAGTGCAGGCCCGCATTGCTCTGGAGCTGAATGAGCAGTATGTGGGACGAGTGGAGGAGGTGCTGATCGAGGAGAGCAATACGCTGCATGGCCGCCGTCAGTGGAAGGGCCGCAACCGCGGCAATAAGCTGGTTTACTTCCCTCCCGCTGATGACGAAGGACATCTGTCCTTCCACGATGGACGCGAGGCGGGCGTCGATCTGGAGGCGCTGCGCCCCGGCGACCTGGTGCAGGTGCGCATCGAGCGCGCGACGGCCTGGTCCTTGCAGGGTTGCGCCGTTGCGGTATAATAGGCGGGCCAGGCCCTGGCCCGCGGCATTTCGCAGTTCGTTCGTAGATGGAGGTGGCTTCTGATGACGCAAGCGCTATCGGCGGAGGAGAAGGCCCGGCTGAAAAAGCAGTGGACGGAGCTGGCCATTCAGCAGGCCCTGGCTAGCCAGTGGCAGGAAGCGGTGGTCACGAATAAGAATATCTTGAACCTCTTCCCAAATGAGGCCGAGGCCTACAACCGCCTGGGCAAGGCCTACCGCGAGCTGGGCATGTACGCCGAGGCCCGCGAGGCCTACTCACAGACGCTCAAGCTCAATCCCAATAATACGATCGCGCGCAAGAATCTGGAACAGCTCGCCTTGATCCAGGAGGATCAGGCCCGCATCAATGCCGCCACTGTCGCTATCGACCCGGTGATCTTCAATGAGGAGCCAGGCAAGCGGACAACCACCGACCTGATCAACCTGGCCGAACCCCAGGTGCTGGCCCGCGTCAGCACCGGCGAGAAGGTCCAGCTTGAGCGCGATGGCCATGCGATCTACGTGCACTCCGCTACAGGTGAGCGGATCGGCCAGATTGAGCCGCGGCTGGCTAACCGCCTGATCACGTTGATGGAGCACGGCAATCGCTACGAGGCCGCGATCTCAACACTGGATAACAACCACGTCCGCGTGGTGATCAGTGAGTCCTATCAGCATCCGAGCATGGTGGGGACGGTGAGCTTCCCAGCCCAGGCCGGTGGTGAACTCGTCAGACCGTACACCAAGGATAGCATGCTGCGCTACGACCGCGATGAGGAGGATGAGCTGCTCAGCGAGGACGAGTACTACGAGGGCACCGAGGATAGCGATGAGTACAGCGACCTCGATTTCGAGTCCGGCAGCGATGTCGAGGAGTAACAACGGAGAGCAAGACCTGCTCTCCCAGGCATCGGTTGCCGTTCCTGCTATCTCCGCTCTGCTCTGCCCTGAATCCGTGAATCTCTTCTATTATCATCCATTGACAAGACTACTCTGATCTGGAAAGAGGTTTTGCTTGCTATGAATAAGCGTAAACGAGTCGCTCAGCGCAAACATCGGATGAAGGAGAAGAAACGCCAGGAGAAGCGCAAGGCTCAGCGAGCCAGCGCGAGTGCGGCTGCGAATACGGCGCGGCGGTAACGCCGCGCTTCCCTCTTGTATGGAGGCGCTGCGATGACTAGCCCGTCCCCTGCTTCGGCGGCGACGGTGCGCAACGTGTTAACCTTGCTCGCTTCCCGCGATGCCCAACTGGTGGCCGGCGCCGAAGGGCTGGAGCGCCGCGTGACCTGGGCCTTGCGAATGCGCGCCCGCCTGCCAGCTTTCGAAAGTATCCGTGGCGGCGAGCTGGCCTTGCTGAGCCTGACTCAGCTGCGCCGTCTCGATGAGACATTGCCACATCTGCTGCAGACACTGCATCGGGAAGGGATCGCCGCAGTGGCGGTCGCTGCCCCTTCGATCGAGGCCCTTGGACCGGAGGCGGAGGCTATGGCCAATCGGCTGCACCTGCCGCTGATCTATCTACCGGCTTCGGCCCCGCTGGAGGAGATTGTGCGCGAGGTGATTACCTTCGTGGCCAGCTTCCGCAGCGAGGTCGAGCGCCGCGCTACCGAGGTGGCTCAGCAGCTGATGCAGCTCAGCGTACAGGGCGTCGGTATCCAGGGCCTCTGTGAGCATCTGGCGCGTGTGACTGGCAAGTGGGTAGTGGTCCAGGACGCGGACTACTCGCCTCGCTGGCAGGTGGCTCCCCCCACCGCCCAGCCAGAGGGCCTGCTACCTATCAACCTGCCTCCTCTACAGGACGAGGATGCTCTGCGCCAGGAGGGCCTGGCGCGCGTCGTGGTCCCGATCCTCATCCGCCACGAGATCGTCGGCTATCTCTCCTTGATTGGCCGGGAACAGACCTTCGATTATCAGGAGCGCCTCCTGCTTGGCCAGGTCTCTCCTATTCTGGCACTGGAGTTTGTGCGTGAGCGCGAGCGCAGCGAGGTGGAGAGCCGCTATCAGCTGGAGGCTTTCTTCGATGTGGTGCAGGGCAACTACCAGCAGCCGGAGGAGATGCAGGCTCGCGCTCGCTTGCTTGGCCACGACCTGACTCCTCCCCAGGTGGTGGTGGTCTTCGAACTCTCCCCCCAGCAGGCAGCCCCTCTGGCCGGAACCATCGCCGCCGGCTGGAGCAGGCGCGTGCGCGAGGAGCTCCTGCGCTCCTGGCCTTCGGCCTGGGTGGTCGCGGAACAGCACCGTGTAACGGCTCTGCTGCCGCTCGGCAACCTGCGCACGGGAGGCGGCGATTCGCGCTCCGACCATGAGCTGGAGCAGGCGCTTTTCTCGCGCCTGGAACGGGTGCATAGTCGGATTCAGCAAAGCACCAATTTTCTGAGCACCTCCGCTGGCAGCTCTCGCTCTCCGGCGCGCGACGAGAGCGATCCTCTCTATTCGGTGGGCGTCGGGCGCATCGCTCAGCAGATCCAGGGCCTCGGACAGTCTATGCGGGAGGCCCAGCAGGCCCTGGAGATTGGGCGCCGCCTCTTCGGCGAGGGCCGCCTCCATTCGTTCGCCCGCCTCGGCATCTATCGCCTCCTCTTCCACCTCTACGGCCACGAGGAGCTGACGGCTTTCTATCGCGAGACGCTCGGCCCGCTGCTGGAACACGACAGCCGCGGCGGCGAGTTGATCGAGACGCTGGAGTGCTTTTTCCGCTGTAATGGCAATCTCAGCGAGGCGGCGCGCGCTATGCATATGCACCGCAACTCGCTGCTCTATCGCCTGGAACGCATCGAGGAATTGCTCGGCCAGTCCCTTGAGGATTCAGAGCTGCGACTCTCTTTGCAAATCGCTCTAAAAATCCGCTATATGCTTCAGGAACGCTGAGCTGTATCTCCACCCAATCCTATAACCTTCTTCCTCTTATGCCCTTGTTTTTGCTCTTCCGTGTCAGGAGTCTCTCCTCACCCCGGCAGGAATCTCAGCCATAGCCCGATAGTCTGGAATAGCTACCAGACAGCTATCGATGTGCTATCCTTTACAGAGATGTACCATTGTGATATGCCTGACTGAGGCGAGATCGAGCAGGACCGCCACACCGCGGCGCGCCGCTGGGTGCACAGGATTTTTCGGGAGCCCTGGTCGAGCTTCCTCCCACCAGGTGGTGAGAAGAGCAAGAACCAGCCAGGGCTACCCCCCTCTCGCAAGCAATCGCTGTCGAGCCGCAACCGGCACTAGCACATTGCTGCTTTTTCTGATCATATTATCGGTTCTGCTTTCCGGTAAAAGATGCGTCTTTCTCTATAGAAGACCTTGAGTTGACTGAACTGAGCTACAGCGAAGAGAGGACTTCTAGCATGCGCATTGCGATTTTGTCGGATATTCATGGCAACCCAATCGCGCTGGAGGCTGTGCTGGCCGATATCCAGAGGCAGGGGCCAATCGATGAGTACTGGATTCTGGGCGACCTGGTTGCCATCGGCTATGATCCCGTGGCCGTGCTGGAGCGGGTGACGAAGCTGCCACGGGTGCGTTTTACGCGCGGAAATACCGATCGCTATGTGGTAAGTGATGAGCTGCCCATCTCGATCGAGCAGATACGGGCTCAGGGTCGCCTTGAGCTGTTGCCCAAGCTGCTGAGCACGGTGAAGAGTTTCGCCTGGACCAAGGGCTATTTGACGGCTACGGGCTGGCTGGACTGGCTGGGCCGCCTCCCCCTGGAGCAGCGGCTGACCTTGCCCGATGGGACACGCTTGCTCGGGGTACATGCAGCCCCCGGTACTGACGATGGCCCCGGCATCCATCCCCGCTTAAGCGAGGCCGAGCTGGAGGCCCTGGTGAAGGATTGCAATGCCGATCTGATCTGCGTTGGCCATACCCATATTCCGCTTGATCGTACAGTGGCTGGGGTGCGCGTGGTGAATCTGGGCAGCGTGAGCAATCCGGTGACACCAGAGCTGGTGGCTAGCTATGCCATTGTGAAGGCCAATAATAGCGGTTACCAGCTTCAGCTGCGGCGCGTTCCTTATGATCGAGAGGCGGTGATGGAGGCGATCCGGCGCGCTCGTCATCCGGCGAGCGATTATCTGCTGGGCTTTATGCGCGGGGAGTTCGTGGCAAAGCAGGGCTAGCCGCGGCTGGCCCACCCAGCTCCCTCCCACTCCAGATAGGGAGCTGATCACACGCTATACAGGAAGAGGAGCAATGAGCGACTACAGCGGCCTGCAGCTCGGCCACTATCGCCTGGAACGCTTGCTTGGGGCCGGCAGTTTTGCCCAGGTCTATCTGGCGACCCATGTGCACTTGCAGACACAGGTCGCTGTCAAGGTGCTGCATGCGGCGCTCGGCCCCGAGGCAGTCGAGCAGTTCCGCCGCGAGGCGCGTACCATTGCCGCTCTGGTGCATCCGCATATTGTGCGCGTCTTGGATTTTGGGCTGCACGAGGGGCACCTGCCCTATCTGGTGATGGATTATCTGCCCGGCGGCTCGTTGCGTCAGCGCTACCCGCGCGGGAGTCGTCTGCCGCTGGCGCTGGCTTTGAGCTACGTGCGCCAGGCGGCGGAGGCGCTGCAGTATGCTCACGAGCGACGCATCGTTCATCGGGATGTGAAGCCGGAGAATATGCTGCTGGGAGAGGATGGCCTGCTGCGGCTGGCGGATTTCGGCATTGCGACTATCCTGGAGACAACGGGATCGCTGGGCCACGCTGTGGACGGTATGGCTGGCAGTCAGAATCTGGCGGGGACGGTGCTCTATATGGCCCCGGAGCAGATTCAGGCCCACCCACGCCCGGAGAGCGATCAGTATGCGCTGGCGGTGGTGCTCTATGAGTGGCTCTGTGGAGCACCGCCTTTTACGGGCAGCTTTGCCGAGGTGGCAGTGCGCCATTGCACGGTGATGCCACCTCCTCTACGCGCCCAGGTGCCTGAGCTACCGCCGGCGGTAGAGGAGGTCATTCTGCGGGCTTTGGCCAAGGATTGGCGCGCCCGCTTCCCTTCGGTGCGCGCTTTTGCGGAGGCGCTGGAGCAGGTCAGCGGGGTGGCGGTGCTCATGGCTGGCGCCGGCGCGTCGCTGCCTTTGTCGGCGTCTGGGGGAGGCCTCCTCTCGGCTGGAGCCGCCGCGGCTCTGCCAACAGAGCAGGCTCCCGTTGCTTTTTCGTATTATGCTGAGACGGGGGCGCCTCCGCCGCGCCTGCCTCCACCTCCAATGGCCCTGAATTATTTGCCGCTCCTGCGAGGTCCAGTCAGGCCGAAGCAGCTTCTCTATCTGGCTATCTACGCTGTTGTGCTGATTGTGCCGTTCCTGCCATTGTTGTTACTGCGCCCACCTTTACAGACGCTGGGCTTGCCTCTCTGGCTCTATACGGCGATCGGTGGCTCGCTGGTGGGCAGCGGCACATTGTTGGCAGGAGCACTGTGGGGAAGCTGGCGCGGAGCAGTGGTCAATGGGGTCTATGCGCTCTTTCTGGCGACGATCAGTCTGACAGGGCATTGGCTGTCATTTTCTCCATTTCTGCTCATGCCTCCTATAGCGGCGCTGCTGACTGGTTGGATCTATGAGCGCCGTACGCTGCGCGGTCTGGAGCGGGCGCTCTTAGCTTTGCTGCCAGGCGCTTTGCTGCTGGTGCTGGGGCCGCTGCTGGGCAATCTGTTGGGAAAGACAGGCATGGCCGAGGTCACGCTGGCTTTGCTGGTGACGCTGGCAACGTTGATCCCTGGCCTGACGAACGGGTTGTTGTGGAGTGTGCTGGCGTCCCTGCTGGTGATGCTTCTGGTCAGCGCGCTGGTTGAGATGGCCCTGCAGCAATGGCTCGAGCGCCAACAGGGTTGAGGGCACAGGGGAGGGAGACCAATGTTTTGCTCCTGCTTCCAGCCTACGCCTGTCTCTCTCTGCCCTCACCACACCGGCAGCTCTAACCCCAGATAGGCCATCGCTTCCTCCCTCCTGTAGACGTGCAACCACAGCCCTCCCCCTTCCAGCTCCTCCACCCACGCCCCCGGCGTCCCCTTCAGCCGCTCCCTCCCCCAACGCTCCACTACCTCCGCACTGTACAGGTTCTCCCCGTACAGATACCTGATCTCCACTCGCTCATCCTCTCCCCGCGGCAAAGGCCGCTCCGTCTGCTCCACCAGATACACCACCAGCGGCCTCCAGTACCGATAGAGCAATAGCGGCAGCTCCCTCCTCCAAAACCCCTGTTTCCCCTCCGTCTTCAGCAATTGCTCCGTCACCAATGCATAGGCCATCTCCGCCGGCACTTCCTCCTCCTCCTCCGCCGGACAGTACAGCACAAAGCACCAATCCAACCCCTTCAGCTCCCCTTCTTGCGCCGCTGCATAGACATCAATCGCGACCCGCTCCTGCGGATCAAGCGGCTCGCTGCAGAAGCGCCGGAGCCGCTCCTCCAATCCAGGCCAGATCTTCGGCTCCAGCAGCGCCGCCCGCTCCTGCTCCGTCAGCCCCCTCACTTCCTCCCTCTCCGGGAAAAACAGTATGCCATACCACAGATCAAGAAACCTTTCTCTTTCCTCCCCTCCCCCCCACATATCCAGCAGAATAAAGCCCCGCTTGACCAGCGCTTCCAGAAAGGGACGCACTATCCCCGGATCGCGAAAGTCCTCCGGCCTCCTTAAGCCCATATACCAGAATTGGGTTGTCTTCATATCTATCACTCCACATCATTCAAACACTATATTTCACGGTACTCACAACAGCTACTATTTTTCCTTTATATTTTGACAAAAAAATTCACAATAGAATTCGGAAGTTTTCCAGAGCATAATTTATTCGCATCAAATATTAAATATATTACTCTATTTACATAATAACGTATAAACCTTTCTATTTGTTTTTCTAAGTCTTCGATATTGGATCTTATATTTTTCGAATCGTAAGACTTTAAATCAATTATATCCCCATAAATATCTATCGCATCAGGCCCGAGATCACCATCGGGGGCGACCGGTTCCAAGCTTGCAATCAGAGAGAGATGATCATGAACCCACTGCAGTTCAAAGAAGGCGCCCTTGAACCTTGCGGAACTCTCCCCGAGGCGTAAATTGGCCTCCAGCTCAGTCAGACCACCAAAGCGTCGCAGCGTTTCCTCATCGATATCCAGTAACTCCATCAGAATATAGCACCAGTAGACAGGGTGGTGTTCGCGAACATCTTCAGCGAAGCCTTCTCCATAGAGAGCCGAAGCCCTCTCAAAGGTACCCACCTCACAGTGATCCTTATCTCGCTTCTTCACTGTGGGATCAATTGGGAAGGGATCGACGAGCACGTTTGGCGTGGCCTGCGGCTCAGGAGTTTGCTCCGGCTGCTGCTGCGGCTGCGGCTGAACTGGAACCTGCACCTGTTTCTCGACCGACTTCTCAAGTAGTTGGAGAGCAAGCAACGACACATTCATCAGCGAGGCGATGAGCCCGAATATGAGAGGCCCCGCGAGTTCCATCGCAAAGAGCCCCACGTCCACCACGAGAAAGGCAATACCCAATGGCAGAGCGCCCACGCCAAAGGACCCACCTGCCACGCCTGCAAGGCAGATCACCCCGACAGCCAGTACAAGCATATCAACGAATAGAATCCACCCTAGATTCCGCAGTTCCCAGTCATAGAGAGCTTTTCACCTGCTCATTGATCACCGACTGTCTCTCACAGAACTGCTGCCCGGGATCGCTGTCACTTGCCAGCAATCGTCTCAGCGAAGTTGCGATCTGATTGTAGCGCCGCTCCACCTCATCAGCCAGGTCTCCACTGAAGGCCAGGGAAGGGTTGCCATCTCCCTGACGCAGGGCCATTAGCTTCTGCTGTACCTGATCCAGCATGGTCTGATGAATCGCTCCCAGAGTGTAGGCCTGCTGGCTATGCTGGTCCAACAGATGTTTCAGCGGAGTCAGGCATGGCCACTTCTCCTCTCGACTGATGCAGGCCGCCAGTTCTTCCTCACAGCCTCTCTCATGCTCGTATATGCTATCTAGCGACTCCTACTCCCATCACGCCGGACCGCTCCTAATTAAGACCACCAGCAATGGAATCGCCTGGCCACCCTTCCCATGCTCTTTCTATAGTGGTCACATGACCCATAGTAGTTTTTGGTACATTTGCCGGAGTCTTTGGCTTCTAACTGAATCTAACTATATCAATAAATTGTGAGCAAAACAATGTGTCTCAGGCAAGCTTGCCTGAGACAGGGAACCGAAGGAGCAATATCATGCAGCAAGTCAACAGAAATCACTTCCAGCAGTGGCTGAAGGCCCTGCGCGGTAGACATGGCCTCTCCCAGGAGCAATTAGCGCGCCGTATGAGGTGCAGCGCTAACTACATCTGGCGGCTGGAACATGGGAAGCGCTACCCAAGCAAGGAATGGCTTCAACTGCTCGGGCACGTTCTCCAGCTCGATGGAGAAGATAAAGCTATCCTGGAGCTGTTCATACAAATGACAGAAACGCTTTCTTGCAAATGGAATAATCCTGGCTAAGGTGACATGGTGACTCGCCGCTATTCTGAAGCGATATCCTACTGCTAAATAGGTAACTTGACAGTGAAGACGAGAAGTTGATACACTACTGGCGGGAGGAGCAGAGAAAGAGCCTTCAGAAGGAAGGAAACGAGCAATGTCTGACTACAGCGGTCTGCAGCTGGGGCACTACCGCCTGGAACGCTTGCTAGGCCAGGGTTCCTTTGCTCAGGTCTATCTGGCGACTCACCTTCACCTGGGCATGCAGGCAGCGATCAAGATTCTGAACCAGGTGGCCAATCAGGAGGCGATCGAGCAGTTCCGCCGTGAGGCGCGAACCATTGCCGCCCTGGTCCATCCGCACATTGTGCGCGTCCTCGACTTTGGCCTGCACGAAGGGCGCTTCCCCTATCTGGTGATGGACCACCTTCCCGGCGGTTCACTGCGCCAGCGGTATCCAGCTGGCAGCCGGCTACCGCTCCTCGTGGCATTGGACTACACGCGCCAGATCGCCGAGGCGCTGCACTACGCTCATGAGGCCCGCATCGTCCACCGCGATGTCAAACCCGAAAACATGCTGATTGGCCGTGATGGCCAGGTGCTGCTCGCTGACTTCGGCATCGCGACCATCGCCGTCAGTACCCGCCTGCAAAGTACCCAGGATCTGGCGGGGACGGTGACTTACATGGCTCCCGAGCAGATCCTTGGCCATCCGCGTCCCGAGAGCGATCAGTATGCACTGGCCGTGACCCTCTACGAATGGCTGGCTGGCGTCCCTCCCTTTACAGGCAGCTTTGCCGAGGTGGCAGCCCAACACTGCATGGTCCCGCCTCCCTCCCTCCGTCAGCATGTCTCAGAGATCCCGCCGGATACCGAAGCGGCCATTCAGCGCGCTCTAGCCAAGGATTGGCGCGCGCGTTTCGCCAGCGTGAAGGAGTTCGCTATCGCCTTGGAAGAGACCACGACCGAGACCATGCGTGGCTCCGCTGTTGACAAGTTTCTCTCTTCCTCCGCGTCGCTGATGGCCTCCGGCATCATTCCAACTGAGAGTGCTCCTCTCAGGCTTCCGCCCCCAACCAGTTTCCAGCAGGAGACTACCCCTTACCTCCTGCCCCCAGGCCACCCTTCTTCCCCCTTCCCCGCATCTCGTCCCACACCGTCCCACGGTCGAGGGAGGTCAGAATCCCGCCTTCCCCGGAGCAGCCAGACACCGCGCCAGGTGCGCCGACCTTCACCCTCAGCCTCCATGATGGTTCCCTCGTCCGCCTCTGCCGCCAGCCGGGCCCCGTGGTCGCTGCCTCCACCGCCTTTCCCTCTCAACTACCTGCCGCTCACACGCGGCAAAGCTACACTACGCCAGGTTCTCGGCATGCTGCTCTACGTGCTGCTGGCGCTCGGCCTTACTCTACCACTTTTCTTGTTGGCTTACCTCTCTCCTCCTACGACCAGGACTGCACCGAGCTGGGCCGTGATCACTCTGGTGGCTATGCTATTGCTGTTACCGGCCACCCCTACCCTGGCAGGGAAAGTCTTCGGAAGCTGGCGCGGCGCCCTGGTGAGCAGCCTTCTTACCGCAGCACTCTGGGAACTCAATAGGCTCTTGCCAGCAAACCGCTTTTTCCCAAGCACCTGGCAGAGCGCCGTCGCCCTGGCTGGCTGGCCCCTGGCTTCTGTCTTCACCGGCTGGCTAGCCCGGCGCGCTCACTTCCGGTCCTTTGGCCAGGCCTGGCGCTCTCACTTCGGTGGTTTGCTGATCATGCTCGCCACGTTCACCATT
>NZ_BDGT01000010.1 GCF_001748285.1 Thermogemmatispora onikobensis
TCCAGTCCCTCTTTTACCCAGCCGTCGCCACAGTCGAGCCAACTGGACGTGGCATATCTAAGCCTGTATTGCTGCATTTTTCCTATCTGGCTGCTACTAACCTCGACCTGCGGGATGTTGCTAGAAATGCTGATTCAGAAGCTCAGCGAACTCCTTCAGCCGCGTCTGCGGAGGGGTCAACCTGGATAATTCGCCCACCCGCCGCACGCCGCAGGCGGTCCTGTACTGCCAGCCCCAGGCCCACAGGTCGGAAGCTGCGACAGAGGATCACATTGACTCCTGCCTCTTCTAGCGCCCGCAAGGTGGCGAAGAGGGCCGCCGCCACCTTCTCCGGCTCCTCCAGCGAGGCTGGTGCGCGCACCAGCACCCCGCGTTCCTCACATGGACGCAATGCCTCCCGATCCTCGACCGCCGCCAGAATGCCCACCCGCTCGCCTCGCCCCAGACGACGCAGGGCCTCAGCGACAAGGGCCTTTCTCTGGGCCTCATCTTCGCCCTCAAAGAGCAGCAGAGGCACTATCGGCGAATAGTGCACCAGCAATTGACCAGGCGAGCGCTGGGCTGGCCCCTCCTCGCTCTCGGGATCGTTAGAGGCCGTGGTCTGCGGCGGCAGCGGAGGCTCAATCTCCGGCAGCACCTCCCGCAGAGCCTCCAGGCTGGTTCCACCAGGGCGCAAGATGCGCGGAGCCGGCGCAGCGACATCGACCACCGTCGACTCAACGCCGACCGGTGTTGGCCCCCCATCGAGGATCAGCGGTACGCGCCCGCCGAGATCTGCCAGCGCGTGCTGGGCCGTCGTTGGACTGACATGCTTGAAGCGGTTGGCGCTGGGCGCCGCGATGGGCCTGCCGGCAGCCCGAATGAGCGCACGCGCTACGGGATGGCTCGGCATGCGCACTGCCACCGTCTCCAGGCCCGCTGTCACCAGCGTTGGCACCCGCCGCCCACGTGGCAAGATCAACGTTAATGGGCCTGGCCAGAACACTTCGGCAAGCCGCCGCGCCCGCTCCGGCACAGCCGCAGCCACTGTCTCCAGCTCTTCTATCTGTGCTATATGAACAATAAGCGGATCAGTGAACGGGCGCCCCTTGGCGGCAAAGATGCGGCGAGCCGCCTCCTCGCGCAAGGCATCGCCGCCCAGGCCGTAGACGGTCTCCGTCGGAAAGACCACCAGCTCGCCTGCGCGCAGCAGCGACGCCGCTCGCTCAATGATATCCGCTTGCGGCTGCTGGGGATCAACAGGGATGACTACAGTAGGAACTGCCTTGATCTCGTCTGCCATGAGTATCTGAGCAACCACCTTCTTGATAGAAGTCAGCGCTGGTCTCATCGCCCCCCATAACAATCAAGGGAAGAGCCAGCCCACATGCTCAACGTGCCGCGCTACGCCGTGCCATTGGACAAGGCGCCCGCCCTCTGATCTCTGATACAAGCCATACCGCCGGCAGCAGGTGCTGAGGCCGATCAGAAGACAGGCTAGCGCCCTCGCCCAGGCTTCAGCTCTGACTCTGGCCCTTGCTCCCCGCTTGTCTGCCTGGCGAGAAAGCGCTCATAGTCGGCAAAGATAGCCTGCGTTCCTTCGCCCAGGCGGCTCAGGGCCTCTTCACGCTCCAGCCAGAGCGGCTCACCCTCCATACTTGCCCGCAGCTGGCCGCCGATCACCTCGCCGCAGACGACCGCCGTCAGCGCACTCATCTGCGTCAGGGAAGCGCTCACCAACCAATAGCAGCCGATAATGCTCTGGGTCCGAATGCGCAGGCCCGTCTCCTCCTCACACTCGCGCACCGCCGCCTCGAAAGGTGTCTCGCGCCAGCGGATAAAGCCGCCTGGGAAGCTCCAGGTGCCGCGGGCCGTTCGTACTACCAGAAAGCGCCCTTCGCTCTCAACGACTACATTGACCGCCCCAAGCGGCGGTAAGTTGCCGACAAGCAGAACATTGAGCAGATTAAAACAGATGCTCGCGATGGCCTTGAGCAGGCTATAAACCACAGGTTGCCTCTCCTCCCATCAGCCAATATACTATGGTTCTCATTGTATCCCATATGGGAAGGGGGAAGAGGAGGCCCTCCCTCTCCCAGTTCAGCCTCATGCTCCACACCAGCAGCGCCAGTGGAAGCCTGAGTACCATTCACCAGACAAAAAAGCCCGATCGGGATGCTCCCGACCGGGGACAAGCGTGCAGGTCAGCCAACCAGCCAGTCCAACCGCACCGCAGGCAGGGGCCGCGCGCCAGGCAAACAGGCCCAGGCAGCCAGCCAACACCCTGGACAGGAGAGCCAATGTGGACAGCGTGGAGGACGATGAGGACGCTGGACCGGGGTTGCTCTCAGTGCCTACGCGCCGCTCTGACCGTTGGAGGTGGTGCACTCCTGTTGGAGTTGGTAAGCCTCTTCCCAGCTGTGGCAGACAATCAGCTCGTGGTCACCAAGGCGAATCCGATCACCGGAGCGGAGTACCTGGCTCCCCCTCTGCTCCAGACGCTGGCCGTTGATAAACACTCCCTCGGCGTTATCACCGTCTTGAATGAGTAGCTCCGTTCCTGCTCGCCGCAGAAAGGCATGGCGACGCGAGACCCGGCGATCTCCCTCCAGCAGAATACCGCTATCGCCGGCCCGCCCGATGCTGATCTCAGGAGCGGCAAGCTCCACAATAGTGGCCTGGCGGGCAGCTGTCGCCGGCGGCAAGACCAGAATGTAGGTGGGAGCAGCGACAAGGGGCACTCCCTCAGCAGAGGCTGACACTGGCGCTCTCTGCGCTTCCTCCTGTTGCTCTGACAACCGTCCCTGCTCGCCTCCCTGGCGCTCCTCCTCTCCATCATCTCTGGCAGCCGGGGCCTGGGCCTCCTCACATGCTTCTTGCGCCTGAGTTCCATTGGCAGCGGGCAGCGCCGGGGCAGCATCTGCGATCGCGTCCACCTCTGCAGCCTTTTGCTGTCCGTCGGTCTCCGACACAGGGTCCCCCGCTGACCGGCCATGCAGGCCCGAAAGCACTTCGAGCAAGGACACCTCAACAGGAGACTGCGGCGGGAGGTCCACGGTCACAGGCGACAGGATCGCTGTTCCCGTTTCAGGCTGGTCAACCCGCTCCTGCCCTGTGACAATGGTCACAGCCATCTCCGGCGCAAGCATCGCCAACTCAGTCGCTGCTGAGGCAGCAACCTGACTCACCCTCTCGGATGTCGACACATCTGGGCCTGGGGAGCGGGTCGCCTGGAGCAGCGCCTCAAAATAGGTCAGCGCAGAGCCAGAGGAAGAAACGTCACCTGTCGGCCCGGTGGCGGCCTCTCTGGGCCCCGCTTCCGCCTCTCCTTCATCCTCGGAACCAGAGGCAGGCGGTTCCGCTAGCCGCTCTGACTGAATCTGGGCCGGCTCCTCGCCCGAGGCCAGTGAATCAGCAGCTGACCCCGCTTCCTCACCAGCTATCACCTGGCGCTGCTCGGGCCCGGCTGTCACCTCCGCCTCCTGTTGCGACTGCGGCAAAGATGGGAGCAAGCGCTCCGCATCGCCTGAAGCTGGCAACTCATCATCGGTGAGCAAGATCTCAGCTGTAGCCTGCGTCTCAGCCACAGGGAGCGTCGCAGCGAGCCGCTCCTCGGGTTGTTCAGTGGCAGCCTCTTCCTCCTCCAGGGCAGTTGCTTGCTCCGGCGAGACCTCCTCGACCTCCTTATCCGGTACCATCACAGCTGCCCTTTCAGACTGACTCTGACCAACAGCACTTTCCTCCACCCCGCCGGCCTCAAGCGCGGTCCCCGGCTCTTCTCGCTCTGGTGGCTCTCGCGCCGGCTCTTCCTGCAGGCCGGCAGCAGCCAGCTCGACCGCCGCCACTGGGCGCGGCATCGCCTGCTGCAGCGCCTCGGCAAAGGCCAGCACTGAAGGATAGCGATCCTCGGGATAGACCGAGAGCGCGCGGCGAATCACCCCCTCAATCTCCACCGGTATCTGCGGATTTAGCGATAGGAGCGATGGGAATGACTCACTCAGCTTGGCCTGCGCAATCTCCTCGGGCAACCCCAAATAGGGAGGGCGCCCAGCGATCCACGTATAGGCAATCACCGCCAGCGCAAACTGATCGCTGGCCTGCGTTGCTCGCCCACCAAGCTGCTCTGGAGCCGCCGTCACCGGCAAGATCGGACGCTGCAGCCGCCCGAAGCGACGCACAAAGTGAGCCAGACCGACATCGGCCAGCATGAACGGCGCATAGTCCGACGCTCCTTCCACATTTGGCCCACGCAGCACCATAATATTGGTCAGGCTCAGCCCCCCATGCAGATAGCCGGCATGATGCACATGCTGCAGCGCCTGCGCCAACTGCTGAGTGTAGCTGACCGCCGCTGACAGCTCCAGCGGCGGACTAAACCACAAGCGCCCGTCACTATTCAGGAGCGAGCCACTGCTGAACAAGCGCCGCGCCACATACAAATTGCCGTGCAGCTCCCCATAATCGAGCACCGGAGCCAGGTAGCGGTGAGTCAGCTGACTGATTCCTTGCATCTCGCGGAAAAACTGCCGCCGCGCTGCATCCGAGAGCGGCGCCCAGGGATGCAGCAGCTTCAGTACCACCTTCCGCAGCAGCAGCGTATCCTCCGCCTCATAGCTCTCACCAGCTACTCCGCTGCCAAGGAGCCTGATCACGCGATAGCGTTCGAACCTCTGGCCTTCTCGCAATGCCGGCATAGGCGACCTCGCTTTTTCCCCAGATAGCATCTGTTGCTATTGTAGCATGTTTCTGCTGGCAGACAGCAAAGCAGTAGTACTAAATCGGGGAACCTGCCAGGTAGCAGGAACACCGCAGAACGATCCTCAACCTCCTCCAAGATAAGGAGACACAAGGAGCAACGAGCAACTGCCCGCCAGAGCACTTAGTGATCCTCGCGCTCAACCGTCGCCCTCCCATCGTTCTGCCCCCAGCCCGCTGTCGGCTCTTCGCCTGAAGCGGGCCACTCAGGATTAGCCCCCGCAGCGGTCTCCGAGGGAGCGGAGACGCTTTCTGCCAGCGGGACCGCAGTGAGCGCTCTCTCCCTTTGCTCAAGAGCAGGAGCCTCACCCCCACACCTGGTCTCACCCTGATGAGCCTGAGCGCGAGCCGCCTGCCGCTGCCGGGCCAGGCGAGCACGACGCAGGCGATAGAACAGCAGAACCGCCAAGCCGACGATGACCAGCGCCAGCGCTCCGGCCCAGCTAATGGCCCGCGCCAGATGCTCGACAGCCGCAAAATTGTCATGAAAGACGCGCCCGGCGAAGTAGCCAAGCAGTCCGAAAACGGTCGCCCAGAGAATGCCCCCGGCAGCATTGTAGATCAGAAAGGTCCGCCAACGCATCCGATTGACACCGGCCAGAAAGGCCGCCCAGGCCCGCAGCACGGCGATGAAACGCCCGAAAAAAACTGTTTTATCTCCGTGACGAGCAAAGAACTGCTCAGCGCGATCCAGATGCTCAGGCTTGAGAAAGATATAGCGCCCAAAGCGCTCGACCAGCGGTCTGCCGCCATGCCGTCCGAGCAGATAACCGAAATTATCCCCCACGATGGCCCCCAGCGCGGCACAGGCGATGACAAGAGGAATTTGCAACTGGCGATCGACCCCCGCCAGAAACGAGGCGAGCAAGAGCATGGTCTCCCCAGGAAAGGGAATGCCCGAGCTTTCAATCATAATAAAGAGGGCCACCGCGGGATAGCCCCAAACATGGAGCGCATCCTGTAGCGTCTGCAGAGAGATCAGGGCAGCAATGACCCCCAAAAGCAGGGCTGGCCTGCTGGCAAGGCTCACCAGCGCCAGGCGCGACCACCAGAACATGCATCCTCCTTTGCTTCTGCGGCTTCCTCACACATCAAGCAAGCGACCGTGTACCGGGCCAGTATACGCCCTCGTCCGGCCAAAGACAACCTCAAGAGCCGGACATGGGTAGCTGGAGACCCCCTTGAGTGCCCTGCCGTTTGCCCCGCCACCAGCCTCCTAGCCAGGTTAGCCCAAAGGCCAGCAGCGGAGGCGCGACAGCGCTAAGCCCCATCCAGCCAATCCAGCCGCCGCCCACCGGAAGGTAGCCACGCGAGAAATAAACAGCAAAGGCCGAGAGGGAGAAGACCAGCACAAAGACTAGCAAAGCATACTCCAGCGCCGCCGGTCTCCCACGCTGCGGCAAGGCCAGCGGAGCCAGCCCGACGAGCCAGGCTACATACCAGGGGAAAAACCAGGGTGTCACCAGAAAGATCGCCCCCATCGTCAGCAGCGCCCCCATCGCCCAACGCTCTAGCCGCGGTTGCTCCCAGACCAGCCACAGGGCCATTGCCAGGGTCATCAGCAACGCCACTCCCTGCAGCAGATTCCAGGTACTTCGCCGTCCTAAGAGATCGAGCATCGGCCCTGCCCAGCCCCCCAGTGGCTGCGGGTGATAGTACCTCCACTCCTGAATGGCGCGCAGGATCGAAAATTGACCCAGCTCACGGCTCGTCGAGGGCGGGGCCAACAGGCTGACGACGATGTCATGTGGACTATGACCGAGCCAGAATGGGAGATAGGCTAGCCCCACCAGCAAGATTGCGCAGCCAAACGCCAGGAGCAGCTGGGTGACCACCAGCCTCCAGCGCCGGCGCAGCGCCAGCAGCAGGGGCTGGCCCCCGTCGCGCTGCAGGGTACGGAAGAGCAGCAGGCAAAGGAAGAGCGCCACCCCGAGCAAGGCCGTAAACTTGATGAGGACTGCCAGCAGCATGGCTGCCAGGGCCGGCAACCAGTAGCGCACCCGCTCCAGACGGCTGCCATCAGGATCAGCACAGCAGGAACAGCCCAGCAGCAGGCAGGTCATCATCAAGAGATCGTTATGGGCCCCCAACGCACTCTCAATGAGCATCAGAGGATTGAGGCCATAGAGCACGGCCCCTACAGTGATCACGCGCTGTGAGCGACCCAGGTCCCCCAGCAGGCGGGCGATCAGACCCATATTGAGCAGGTGCGCCCCCAGAGCCAGGAGACGAAAAGCCAGCAGATACGCCGGCGCATTCCCCCCCAGGAGCCAGCTCAGGGCCGCACAGATCATCAGCCAGAGCGGGCCATAGGCCGCCACGGCGGTCTTCCAGTCATCCAGCGAGGTCAGAGGGTCGTCCGGGAAGGCAGAGAGCGGCACAAAGTAGGGATTGGCCCCATGCGCTACCATAACCCGGCCATAGCCGGCGTAGACAAAGATATCGTGCGAGAGCATCCCAGGCGCTACCACAAGTACTCCCCCACTGACAAGGAGCACTCCAGCCGCGAGCCACAACAGCCCACGGCGACGCCCCACCGTCGTGGCCAGCCTCCAGCTCAGCCATAACAGAGACAGATAGAGCACGAAGAGGATGATAATCAGAGTATGAAAGGTGAGATCAGCTCTATCTAAAAAAGGCAAGAAACGCGCAAGAGCCTTCGCCAGTCTGGCAGGCAACCACAGTCCCAGGGGCGTGAGCGCTCTCCCAGGAAGCTGACCGGCGATAGGGTGCCCAGCCAGCTGCTCCAGGGAGGCAATAGCCGCAACAACGATGGCCAGATAACAAGCAAGGAGCAGAGCGACGCCCAAGAATCCCAGACCGGCCCGCGGTGGTTTCGTCCGCACCACCCGCTCCTTGATTGGATTGTTGTATGTCAACAGCGTCTCTGTCATAGATTGCGTAGTGAGTAGACTGCAACTGCAGATGGACAAACAGCCTCCTGCTGCCAGGATTCGCGCAGAACCAGAGCAGCGGGGCGGCTACTAGAAACTCGCTTCGCCGACCGCTCACCACACCGTTCTCATACCGTTCTCACACCGTTCTCATACCGTTCTCACACCATCCAGAACCCCTGGATGAAAATGATGGTCAGGGTGGCCAGCAGCGGCGGGAAGATCAAGGTGATCGCCTGATGAAGGCGCGGATGCTCGCAGGCCAGGGCCGCCAGAGTCATGAAGCCCGGGAACATCTCCAGGACAAAGCGCTGGTTGGAGATCAGCGAGTCGGGCTGATTGATGCTTGGCTCTACCAAATAGAGCAGCAGCAGGGCCGCCATCCAGAGCGTATAGCTGAAGCGCAGCCGGCGCCAGCCCAGCACCGCCAGGACGATAAAGCCCAGGGTGGCACTGAGATCGAGTACGAGATGGACCGAGA
The DNA here is from genome assembly GCF_001748285.1 of Thermogemmatispora onikobensis. Taxonomy (NCBI): domain Bacteria; kingdom Bacillati; phylum Chloroflexota; class Ktedonobacteria; order Thermogemmatisporales; family Thermogemmatisporaceae; genus Thermogemmatispora; species Thermogemmatispora onikobensis. The sequence continues at coordinate 8,110 of NZ_BDGT01000010.1, forward strand.
AGAGCGAACCGGCTGGCTGGAGCCAGAACAGCTCTACCAGGGCCTTCCAGATGCCTACCCAGGGCCAGACGGTGCGATGGGACCAGCGATATTGTACTGCCGCGAAGCTGAACGGTGAATGGAAAAGATGCCAGCAATAGAGACAATAGATGGCGGTACCCAGCGGAATCAGCACGACTGGTAGTATCCGTAGGATGAACGAACGCCATTCACTCCGCTCGGGAAGCAGCCCGAGGCTGTTACGGGCAGCCCAGGCTTCCCAGAGGAAGGGCAATACAAGTAAGATACCCGGCGAGCGGGTCAGGGAGGCCAGCATGCCCAGCAGCCCAGCCAGCCACCAACGCCGCCGACGCATGGCCAGGAAGCAGCCGGTGACCAACAGCAAAAAGAGCGACTCATTATAGGCGGCAAAGAAGAAGAAGGCCGTTGGGAAAATACAAAGGTAGAGCAGCGTGCGACGGCTGACTTGATCGCCCAGGGCCTCACTGGCGAGCTGGTAGAGCGTGAATAAGGAGCCAAGCAGTGCCAGGTTGCTGATGAGCATGCCAAAGAAAAGATAGCCGTGGTTTCCCACAAGATGGGCCAAAATAGTAATTAAGAGAGGGAAAAGAGGAAAGAAAGCGCTGTCGAAAGGGCTACGATAGCCAAACTGAGCAATCTCAACGTAGTGGACGGCATCCCAGCGCTTCCACGACATGGCCGCCGCCAGCAGGCTTACTGGTGGCGCGATGTACTGCGGTGGTCGCGGACCATTGAGCAGCGTGTAGGCAAAATAGGTGACCAGAAGAAGCGCGATGCGGCTGCAGATAAAGAGCCAGAGAATATCAGCGGTTGGCGCACGTTTCATAAGGAATACTCTTCGCTCCTCTTAGTATAGCAAATCAGATGGGATCGCAGGGTCACTTTTCACTTGCTGTTGCTCTCCGCTTCCTTGCTGAGTTTCATTGGTATAACGAATAATCCATAGAGATGGTCAAAAAGGAAGCCTTTCTTCCCCTAGAGTCTGCGCTTACAACAATAAGCATTGAAAATGACATGCTTCTCTCGAAAGAGAGGAGGCTCACGGCGTTATCTTTTGTCATCTTTCACCCTGAATTCAGAATAATCCTTCATAAGGCTTGTGATCATCTGGGGTCCTGGTGCCAGCCATCAGGCCAGAACCTGGTCAACGCCAGCGGAATTCAGCCGGCAGCCTGGTCCAGCAGCAGAAGAGATCAGCCCCTGCGCAATGGTGGCCTTCCTGCTGAGCGTTCTCTCCTCCGAGCCGATGATTCCTCTTGCGGTCGCCGTCTCCCCGTGCTATAGTGTATTTAACATTCCCTTAACATAAGGTTAATATCCATTTAATACTTCCTCAGTCAGAGAACAGCCGGGCAGCGTCGCCCGAGTGGGCACAGCGGGCCAGGCCGTCAGGCCGACCTCAACGCTATCAGCAGCAGGCACAGCGAGCCTCCAGGGAAAGAGCACAGTAGCCGGACACAGCGACAAGAACAAGGGCCAGCCTTGCGCCCACGTCACGAGAAGTACGTATCAAGCACACAGGTGAGTCAGCAGCAACCAACCCACCTTTCGATCTGGCAGCTTGTCTGTCTGCTCAAACTGGTACCGGTCAAAGTCGCTCCGCGCCTACAAGTGTGGAGCAGGGATCTGATTCCAGGTAATTATATACAACTCAACGGGAGGGGAGAGAGAGCAAGCAATGGCAACGACAAGCAATCCGACAATGGTCGTGGGCCTGTTACTGGGCGGGGCCCTCTTATTACTCTATGGCCTGCGCCTCCTGTCGGAGGCCATGCAGCGCGCCGCCGGTCCGCGCCTGCAGAAGGCCACCATGGCGCTGGCACAGCGCCCTTTCATGGCGTTTGGCGTTGGTCTGCTGGCAACAGCGCTGACGCAGAGTTCAAGCGCAACCTCCTCGCTGCTGGTGGAGCTGGTGAATGCCGAGCTGGTTCCGCTGACGACGGCCTTCGTCATGGTTTTGGGCACCAATGTCGGCTCCACGCTGGTCGTGCAGTTGCTTGCTTTCCATGTGGCCGACTATGCTATTCCCATCGCCGGAGCAGGGGCCGCCCTGGGACTGCTGACCCAGCATAAGCCGCAGCGCGACCTGGGGCAGGCAGCCTTTGGCTTTGGAGTGATCTTACTCGGACTGGCGGCGCTCCAGGCCGGCAGCGCCCCGATCGCGGCCAGCCCTGTTACCGCCGAGGTGCTGCGCGCTTTGATGGGGGCGCCACTGGTCCTGGCCCTGTTGGGCCTGCTCCTGGCTCTGGCCTTCGCTTCGAGTGCGGCAGCCATCGGCCTGGTGCTGGTCTTGACAGCCAGTGGAGCGCTCTCCGTCTTTGCCGCTCTGGCCTTGCTCTTCGGAGCTAACATCGGCTCAACGCTGACAGCCCTGCTGACAGCCATCAGTCACCCCTCGGTTACAGGCCGCCGTCTGGCCCTGCTCCATACTGGCACCAAGTCGCTGGGGGCTGCCATTGCTCTGGCTCTGCTTCAGCCCTTGACCAGCCTGCTGGCCCAGCTCGGACTGGAACCCGCCTGGCAGGTGGCCTTGACCCATCTGGTCTTTAATCTGGCCCTGGCCACGGTCTTTGTTCCCCTGGCCGCTCCAGTCACACGCCTCGTGACCGCGCTCCTGCCAGAACAGGAGAATCAATATGAGCAGCCGCTGGGACCACGCTATCTTGATCCCGAGGCCCTGGCCTCGCCGGCGGTCGCCCTGGGCCAGGCGACGCGCGAGGTGTTGCGCATGGCCGATATTGTGACGGAGATGCTGCGTCTGTCAATGCTGGCTTTCGAGAAGCCGGACGCCCGCGTGCCGGAGCGCATCAACGAGCTGGATGACCAGCTTGATCAGCTCAATGCCGCCATTAAGCGCTATCTGACGCAGCTCGATGAGAGCCGCCTGACCCGCGAGCAGGTACAGCGCGAGCTGGCGCTTCTCTATATTATTACCGATCTCGAGGCCATCGGCGATATTATCGATCGACAGATGATGCGCCTGGCACGCCGCAAGCAACGCCGCCAGGTTGCTTTCTCTGAAGAGGGCTGGCAGGACCTGCTCAATTACCACGATGAGGTGACGGAGGCTCTGGAACAGGCTCTGGCTGCTCTGGCTTCGCAGGATACTTCGCTGGCCAATGAGTTCTTTGTGCGTAAGGCGGAACTGAGTAAGATGAAGCGCCAGCTCCATCTGCGCCACGTGCGCCGCTTGCAGAGTGGCCTCTCGCCGAGCTGGGAGTCAAGCTCTATTCACCTTGATCTCTTGAACGCTCTGAGTCGCGTGCTGTCCCATGCATCGAACATTGCACATGCAGTGCGCGGCGACCTCTGATGAGAAGATCACCTCCTGTCGCCTTCTCTCTGGTTGGCGGAGCGGCAAGGACAGCCCTGCCCGCGCTGTGCTGGCCATTGCCGCTCCGTCGCTTTCCTCTACCGCCATACTGGGCTTGCCCTGGTAACAACTCACCTCGCCCCTTCCTCTCCTTGGCTTTCCGTTTTCTAGTGCAAAACCAACCGGGGCAGTTTTACACAAGAAAGCTCACTTCGGCAAGCACATGGTCATTTTCAGCTAGCCGTTAGCAATCCGTCTATCAAAGGGGTAGACTCCCAACAGGGGGAGATGCAGCGTACTCCGTCTTCACTAACGCTTGTGAACAGGTTCACAGCTTTTGAAAAGAAAAAGCATTAATATAAGGACGTCTCCCGAGAAAAACGCTGTGTTTCTACCCTTAGATAGCGAAGAAATATAGAAGGTTTATAACAGATGTTAAAGGCAAGCTTTGAGATTGAAGTTATCACCCCTCTCTTTCTGGCCGGGGCCAATCAGGCAGAGGCAGAGCTGCGCCCTCCTCCGTTCCGTGGAGCTATGCGCTACTGGTATCGGGCACTGATTGGCGGGATTACCGGAGGCGACCTGGATGAGGTGCGCCGGCGCGAGGCGCAGGTGTTCGGCGAGACCGAACACGGGTCACCGATACGTGTTCGTATCACGGAGGTAAGGCCTCCAGAGCCCTCACCGCCTGACTTCCGCCAAGATCAGAGTAAGCTAGGCATCCGCTATCTCTTCTGGTCGACGGAAGGCTCCAGCAATAATCGACCGCGCCGCCGATGCTGTCCGCCTGGGACGCGCTTCAGGCTTCTGCTCACAGCCCATGAGAAAGATCAGCGCTTTCTCCAAGAGGCGATCATCTCCCTCTGGTTACTCACTCACTTCGGGGGACTGGGAGCACGTTCTCGCCGCTGCGCCGGTAGCCTGGCCCTTCGCTCTTTTGCTCTCTCCTTCTCCCCTGAAGTAGAGCTACCCCTATTGTCGCCAGACCAGGTCACAGATCTTGATGCGTTGGCTACCCTCCTTACACTGGGACTTCAAGAGATTAAGCGTTTTCTCAGTGTTAGTAAGCTATCCAGTGTTGAAAACGCCCGCTTTGATATCATTGCCCCAGGTAATTGCTATATAGCTCTCCTCTCTCCCCAAAATGGATGGCTAAGAGTAGATGAGGCGTTAGAGGCCGTCGGCAAGCAGTTGCAGCAATATCGCCGCTCTCTTCCAGCAGATGACCGCAGAGCATTCGGCCTGCCTTTACCTACGCTCAAGAAACGTCTGGCTTCGCCTCTTCATTTGCATATTGCAACTATTGATAGTTCTTATGTATGTGTTGCAACTATATTTAAAAGTAGATTACTACAGCAGAGACATTTCAATGTCATTAAAAATTTTATAAAAAATTTCCCAGAAGCAACTAAAAGGGAGATAGAGTTATGACCCAGTCCTACATGCTCATCTTCGCCCTGGGGCCGGTGCAATCTTTCATCGCTCAGGCGCGCAAGTCGCGCGATCTCTGGCTAGGCAGCTTCCTGCTCTCCCACCTGATGGAGGCAGCTCTTGCCCAAGTGCCGCCGGGGGTGCTGGTTTTCCCGACCACGCCCAAGATCGACCGCTCGCGCTGGATACCCGATCTGCCCAATCGCTACGTCGCGGTCTTCTCTCCAACGGAGACCCAGCCCGACCCACTGGCAGCAGCCCGCCAAACGGCTGAGCAAAGCAAGCAAGCGATTTACAGGGCCTGGCAAGACATCTGCGGGGAGGTCTATCGGCAGCTCTTCGGCGGCAATGGCACTGATGGGCATGAGACGCTACTGCGCACTATCTGGGAACGTCAGATCGATCCCCAACGCCTCTTTGAGATCTACTGGGCCATTGCCTCCAACACCGATGGTCAGGGCCGTCCGCTGGTATATGGGGACTGGTTCAAACGTACCTCCCAGGCGCTCGATGCCCGCAAGAGCCTGCGCGATTTCGCCGCTCAAGATGAACCCGGCGAGAAAAGCACGCTCTCTGGCGAGCGCGAGGCCCTGCATAGCCAGGGCGAGAGTCGGCAGGAGGTCAGAGCGTTTTGGATACAGGTAGCGGGCAAGCCGGGGGTTTCGGCTAAGGACCTTGCCTTAGATGGCTCTGAACGTCTGGACGCCATCGATACGGTGAAGCGCTTTGCTCTGCTCTCAAAGAGCTTCCTCAAAGGTCAAGGGGAGGGCAAGCCGGGGTTGGAACAGGGTCTGGATTTCCCTTCAACCAGCACGATGGCCGCCGCAGCCTTCATTGAGCGCCTGTTATCCCTGGTGCCTTCGTCAGAATCTCCAAGCAGCGAAATTCAGGAGGCAGTCAAGGGCTGGCAAGAGATTACTGCACTCCTGAAAAGGGAAAAGCCTCATCTGGCTCTTCCTTACCTGGAAAGGAAAGCTCAGCAGGCTAACCACTCCTGGCTCAAGGATGTTGACGGCGAGTGTGCTTTTGTCGAAACTTTCACCGCCCAGCGGCTGCGCACGAACTACCGCGCTCTGGTCGCATCGCAGCCGCGGCGCTTTCCCAGTGAATGGGTCATCGAGGAGCCAGGCTATCTCAGCAGGGCCCACGAAGTACTGAGAGAGCTTCACCGGCTCATTGGTGCGCCTAGTCCTTACTACGCCTTGCTACAGATGGATGGCGACCAGATGGGCACCCTCATTGGCGAGGTCCAGAGCCAGGCTGATCACCGTGCCATCAGTGGAGCGCTCTCGACCTTTGCGCGCGAGCATGTTCCCGGCATCGTCGAGGATGAGCGTCCCGGCAAACTAATCTACGCCGGCGGCGATGACGTGCTGGCTTTGGCACCACTGGCGCAGATGTTCTCTCTCGCCTCAGCCCTGCAGCAGAACTATCGCGAGATCGTGGGGCCGAGCATACAAACGGCCTCCAACGGGACAAGAACGGCTACGGTCAGTATGGGCATCGCCATCGCTCATCATCTGATGCCGCTGACGCTGGTACGCCGGATGGCACGTGAGGCTGAGGAACAGGCTAAACAGCGCTATGGCCGCAATGCCCTGGTGGTGACGATTCTCTGGCGCTCCGGCAATACGCTCTCCGCCGGCTGCCGCTGGGAATATCCTTTTTCGGAGAGTGGCTGGCTGACTATGCTCCCGCTGCAAATCTTCCAACATGTAGTAAACCTTTTTGCAAGCAATACGCTGTCGCCACGCTGCCTGGAGATTCTCAAAAGGGAGCTGCCGGGGTTAGAGGGCTTGCCACAGGAGGCGCGCTGCAGTGAGATCGCGCGTGTACTGAAACGGCAATGGAACACTACCGCCCTTCAGTCCGACAAGAAGCCATCGCAGAGCCTGGCCCACGACAAGACACCGCGGGACACTGGCAACTCCGAATCTTCCACCAGGCTCATGCCTTACGCCCTGGCCTATGCCCTGGTCCGTCTCGCAGCTCTCATGGAAAAGAGTCAGCCTGGAGCCTTCTCCGGCCCCGACAACTCTGGCCTGCAGGAGGTCCTGAACTGGCTGCAGATTCTGGCTTTTCTCGCAAGGGAGGCAGGAGACAGTGTATCTTTTCATCGAGCCACATGAGACGCTCCTCTTTCGCAGTGGGCGCCCCTTCGATGCCGGCGAGGTCAACTTTGCCGAATCGCTCTTCCCCCCCACTCCTGAAACCTTACAGGGGTCGCTGCGGGAGCTGATCGCTCGCCACTGGGACCAGCGCAAGAGCCTGCCCGAGCTCCTGCGTGATCCGGCCCTGACAGCCCTGATCGGTAACCAGACAGGCTATGGTCGCCTGCGCATCAGGCTGATCACGCTCGCGCGCCGTCAGAAGGCGCAGAACGGCGCTCAGCGCTTTGAGCTGCTCTATCCCATGCCGGCCCACTTGCTGCGCGCACCGCACCAGCCAGGCTCCCCCTCCAAACGCCTGCTCCGCCTGAAACCGGCCTCGCCCGCTGGCCTCTGGACCAATCTCCCTCAAGGGCAGCAGCTACTTTATCCCGAAGGCCAAGAGCAGGCGCAACCGCTTGGCAAGGGGAGCAAGCTGCGAGGCTGGCTGACAGCAGAAGGATTAGAGGCAGCCTTGCGCTCCAACACTGAGATGAGCGAGACTATGATCATCTCCAACAGCGAGATCTACGAGGAAGAGCCACGCACGGGAATCGCTCGCCAGGAGCGCACGCGTACGACAGAGGAGGGTATGCTTTATACCATCTACACTGTGCGCCTGCGACCCAGCTATGGCTTTCTTGTCGATCTGCGCCTGGCTCAGACAGCCGACCCTCTCAGCGATCAGTTGCTACCTGATGAGCAAACCGCTTTGCTCTTGCGCCTGCCCGCGCCCCCGACGCACTTCGCCCATACCCTGGGCGGCGAGAGCCGTCCTGTGACCGTCTGGCTGATTGATCCCCAGGCTACACCGGTGCGGGCCGCCGCGCCTCAGACGCCAGATCACCTCAGCGGGCAGCGGCTCCTGCTTTATCTGGCCACCCCAGCGATCTTCAGAAAGGGCTGGCAACCTGAGCGCTGGCCCGCAGATCTCGGCGCACCTATTGCTGCGGCTATCAGTGGCTACCAGTGGATTGGCGGATGGCAGATGAACCCCAGTCATCACGGTGGTCAGAGCAAAACAGCCCGGCGCTGCGTTCCTGCAGGAAGCGTCTACTTTTTTGACAAGAAAACAGATAGAGATCTCTACCAGCTAACAGATATCGGCAAAGAAATAGGCTATGGTATGATCCTTAAAGGAGTCTGGTGACATGATTACAGCGACGAGCATGATGTACATCTACACAGAAACGTCCTTGCACGCCGGTGTAGGCAGTGGCCTGAGCAGTATCGAGTTGCCGATCCAGCGCGAGCGCCATACCCAGTATCCCATGATCCAGGGCAGCAGCATCAAAGGGAAACTGCGCGCGTTGATCGTCGATCAGTGCGGCAACAAGTCCGATAGGCGGGTCGAGGCGCTTTTTGGCCACGAGCGCGAAACTCAAGAGACCGACCGGCTTCACGCTGGAGCCTTGATTGTCGGAGATGCCCGCATCCTGCTCTTCCCTGTGCGTTCTCTCCGGGGAGTTTTCGCTTATACTACCTCTCTTGATGTCCTGGAGCGCTTTCGAAAGGATCTCACCCACATCCACCAGGAGCAGACTTTTCCGCAGTTGCCGCCGGAGCGACCGACGAACGGCCAGGCGCTGGTTACTGAGGATTCAGAGGTGATCACTTCCGAGGAGAAGTCAGGCCTGCTGCTGGAAGAGTTCAGTTTCGAGGTCAGCAAGAACCAGCAGGTGACCAGTGTGGCGCACTGGCTGGCGGAGCACGCCCTCCCGCTTGACGGCTACTGGGCCGGCAAGCTGCGGTCTTCGCTGGTCGTCCTCTCCGATGACGATTTCCGCGACTTCGCCCTCTACTCAACCGAGCTGATCACGCGCATCGCCCTTAATCAGAGCACGAAGACGGTCGAAGAGCGCGCCCTCTGGACAGAGGAACATCTGCCTGCAGATACCCTGCTCTACGCTCCTATCTACGCGACCAACGAGCGACGTCCCAGCGAGCAGGGCCAACAGCCGCGTCATGGCCTGGAACTGCTCCAAGAGGCTCAGACACTCAGCCAGCAGGCCGGCCCCTACCTGCAGCTCGGTGGCGACGAGACAGTAGGGCGTGGCTTCGTCAAGGTGCGCTGGAGTCCTGCAGTTCCACTCACCAGCACCACCACCGGTAAGCCCTAAACTATCGTCCCTTTGTTAGAAAGGATGAAAAAAATAACAGATATAACAGGTGAATCCTATGATAGAAGAGAAAAAACCCATACGACGACTGCTGGAACAAGAGCGGGGCAAGTTTGCCTGGAACTGCATTCAAGAGATAAAGAAGCTCCCCTCAGCCGAGCTGCAGGCCGAATATCGCACACGGGCCTTAACCTTTAACCAGATGGTGCAGATCAACGGCCTGGGGGCCACCCTCGGCTTTCTCAGAGCAAAAGCGATTGAAGAGAAGAAGACGAAGACAGCTGATCAGAAGGCATCTCCAGGCCAGCCTTCGGCGAAGAGCACTCAGCAAGATCAACAAAGACAGCTAAAATCTTATGGTTACCTGTTGAAGCATCTTACCGAGTGGATGGCCAGGCGTAGGTTTATTCCCCCCATCGAAAAGAAGAGCGAGAGGTGGGAGGACGAAACGCAAGGTGACCAGAACAAGCAAGTGGACGCTCTCCTGCTCTGGATCATTCAGGAGGCCAGCAGCAACGATTACCGCCGGGCAACAACCGAGTGTCTGGCCTTCGGCGACTGGTTGCGCCGCTTCGCCGAGGCTGAGCTGGAGAAAGAGGAGAACAAGGAGTCTGCCAAGTCCGGGCAGTAGGGACGGAGAAGCGAGACGATGAATAACTCACAGCACCGAGAATCAGGCCACGCGAGAAGGCAACAGCATCCCCCGAGAGGCCCCAGCAACCGCGATAGCCACACAACAGCGCAGGGCAAGACATCGCTCTATCCATTGCCGCCGCGAGCCACAGAGTTGCTCAAAGCAGCGCTCCACAAAGAGAAAGTAGGATCAGGCTCGTCGCAGGAAGCCGGAGCCAATCCTCCCTCTCAGAAAGGGAAGCCCGGCTCGCCCCAGCAAGATCAGTCCCACTCACAGAGGAGAGACTACCCCGTGCTAGCCTGCCCCAACCTGGGACTGCAGCTTCACCGCTACATTCCCAGCGCGGTTCTTCAGTTCTCGCTGGGCTCCGATAGCAAAGCGTTCCCGGCGGCGCGCCAGCAGTGGCTGCAGGCCCTGGCCCAAGGCTACCAACCCGACCAGGCCCTCGCCACAGGCGCGTACCAGCGCTGGCAGGCCTTCACCCGCGCCCTGAACGCCCTTCATTTCAAGGCCGAGATCGACTGGCGCCTGGTGGTTGGCCTGGGCGGTAACTCTGTGCTGGAGACCGACCTGACCCTGCACCGCAACTATAGTCTGCCCATTATCCCCGGCAGTGCCCTTAAAGGTCTGACGCGCAACTACGCCACTCAAGAGGACTGGGAAGTCGCCATCCCCGACGAGCAAGGCCAGCCTCGGCAGAGAAAGAAAGCGGAAGCTGACCTGAACCGCCTTTTCGGCACCCTCGATCAGGCCGGCAGCGTCATCTTTTTCGACGCCATTCCACTCGAAGGACAGGCCAGGCTGGAACTAGACGTCATGACGCCCCACTATCCCGACTATTATCAGAAGAACAGGCCGCCCAGTAACGATCAATCCCCAGTGCCGATCACCTTTCTCACCGTGGCCAAGACTACCTTTGCCTTCGCCATCGCCCCACGTACTCCCACACCTGGCGACCGCGCCGATACCGTCCTCGCTCTGGCCCTGCTCAAGCAGGCTCTGGCGGACTACGGCATCGGCGGCAAGACCAGCGCCGGCTACGGCTACTTCCATCAGGCAGCCGAGTCTCCTGTCGCCAACAACGCTCCCCTCGCAGGGCGGGAAGAGGAAGGCGAGGGCATGGAGGAAGCGCGGGCCCAAGCCAGGGAACTGGCAGCCCTCACCCCCGAACAGCTTCAACGGAAAGGAAGCCTGGAGCTTCTGAGCACTTTGAGGAAAATGCGCTCGCCCGCCGCAAAACGCCTGCTGGCCCGAGAGATCGAAAAGATCTACCGTCAGAAAGGAGTCGATCTTCAGAAAAAATCAGAATTCTTCAAACAAATAGAACAAATTATACAAGAGAAGGATATCCACCAATGATCACCATCCTCGCCCAGAGCCAGCTCATCATCTCTTCCCATGCGCCTTACCGCAAGGTACAGCCCTCGCTCAAGCTAAGCAAGTCGGGCGGAGCCAAACGGCGCAGCCCACCCGGCCTACTCAGGAGGCAGCATTAGCCATACTCCCATCACCAGACAGCGTGTCATCCCTGCTGCAAGCTGTTGACCTGGGGAAGACTCTGCGACGAGGAGCGCCACTGCGTCAAAGGTAAGGATCACGATTGTCTTGTGCCTCCTCTCAGCTTGAGTGCCTGAAGAGAGATCAGGTCATTGACCGCATTCAGCCATGATCATACCCCAAACACAGCACGCCTCTGGCCAAGGCTCAGCAGAGCGACCAGAGGCGTGGTCTTGCCTGTAGGTCAGCGCGAGCCATCCCACTCTCCTCAACTTTACAAGAAGAGGAAATACACTTAGACGGGAAAAGCTGCAAGCAACCGTGAAAAGAAAGCAAGAAAGCCGTATACACATCTTGCAAACAGATTAGCTTTCTTGTTTACTCACTCCCTCATTACCCCCCCACATCCCCTTGTCCCAGCCTGTCACATACTGTAGAATGGCTCTTGTTAGTGGGTAGAGTGAGCCATGCTTTCAAATGGAGGTATAGTTTATGAGCACCAGCAGCACCCGACACGGCTCTCCTCACTTCCCCACCGTGAGCGGCAGTATTGCCCCATCCACGCAGCAGGACATGGATGCCGCCGTGCAGGCGCTGCAGGCCCACAAAGACCACTGGGTCGCAGTGCCGGTGCGCGAGCGCATTGCCATCTTAGAGCAGCTCCTCAGCAACTTCGTTGCCATCGCCCCGCGCTGGGTTGAGGTCAGCCTCAAAGCCAAAGGCCTCGCCCCCGACGAGCCGGCGGCCAGCGAAGAGTGGGGAGCGGGCGTCTTACCCGTCATCAACAACCTGCGCCAGCTCCGGCAGTCGTTGCTCGACATCGAGCGCTACGGCCATCCCCGGATTCCCGGCCCGGTGCTGACCATGCCCAACGGGCAGGTAGCCGCGCGCGTCTTTCCCCAGAGCGTCTACGACCGCCTCTTTTTTATGGGCCTCACCGCGGAGATCTGGATGGAACCGGGGGTCAGCATCAGCGAGCTTCCACGTACCCAGGCTCTCATCTACCAGGACCGTCAACACAACGGTAAAGTGGCGCTCGTGCTAGGCGCCGGTAACGTCGCTAGCATCGGGCCGATGGATATTCTTTACAAACTCTTCGTCGAAGATCAGGTTGTCCTGTTCAAAGCCAATCCGGTAAACGCCTATCTTGGGCCGCTCCTGAGCGAGGCTTTCCGACCCCTGATCGATCGCGGCTTCCTGCGCCTGGTCTACGGTGGCGCCGAAGAAGGGGCCTATCTTTGCCAGCATCCGGGCGTCGAGGAGATCCACATCACTGGCTCCGACAAAACCTACGAGGCCATTGTCTTCGGCCCCGGTCCTGAAGGGGCCCGGCGCAAAGCCGCCCGCCAACCTCTGATCAACAAACGAGTCACCGGCGAGCTGGGCAATGTCAGCCCGTTCATCGTTGTTCCCGGCCCCTGGACGGCGCGCGATCTCGCTTATCAGGCCGCCCACATCGTTAGCTCTTTAACCAATAATGCCGGCTTTAACTGCAACGCTACGCGCGTGCTGATCCAGCATGCCGGCTGGGAGCAGCGGCCCGAGCTGCTCAACGCTATCCGGCGTGTCTTGCAGACCGTTCCTCCACGCCTGGCCTACTATCCCGGCGCCAGCGAGCGCCAACGAGCCTTCGTCTCCGAGCATCCCGAGGCCGAGCTGTACGGACAGGCCAGCGATGGGCGACTCCCCTGGACCCTCATCACCGGCCTTGATCCCGAGCGCGAGGGCGATATCTGCTATACTACCGAAGCTTTCTGCAGCCTCTTTGCCGAAACCACCCTGGCTGCCGAGAGCATCGCCGACTATATCGATCGGGCCGTGGCTTTCGCCAATGAACGGCTCTGGGGGACGCTCAATGCCACCCTGATTGTCCACCCCGAATCGCTGAAGATTCCAGCCATCGCCCACGCCGTCGAGCGCGCCGTCGCCAACCTGCGCTATGGCACCGTCGGTGTCAACTACTGGGCCGGTATCGGCTTCGCTCTGGCTGCAACTACCTGGGGCGCTTTCCCCGGTCACGACAGCTACGATATCCAGTCTGGCATTGGCGTGGTTCACAATACCCTGATGTTCTCCCGTGCACAGAAATCTGTGCTGCGTGGCCCCTTCCGCAGTACACCTACCCCGCTTTGGTTTGTGACCGAGGGGCGCAAGGCCCTCAAGACCTTTCCAAAATTGATCGAGTTTCTGGCCGCACCTTCACCGACGAAGCTCCCGGCCATTCTGCTCTCAGCCACTGTCGGCTGAGCCATCAGACAGACGGCTTCTCGCCATGCTCGCTGGGCCCGGTCATCGCAGGTCAGGCCCAGCGAGCATGGCCAGCTTGAGCTGTTGCGTGCGGCAGCGTTGCCCTTCTCTTCCAACGAGCTGGTTTTGTCTTCTGCTGGGAACAGACACTATAAGCGTTCAGAGAGGTTAGCGCCTGTTTTATGGCCAGAAATGTCACCTTTTTCTCGGTCACGACGTACCAGGAAAAGGATGACCGTTACGTTCTGGTCAACCAGGCAGGCTCTCAGGGAAGAGAGATCTAGTATCTGAGATGTGCCAATGACGAAAAATTCATGAAGAGGAGGTCTTTGCATGAGTAAGGCAGCAAGGCTAGTGGCGCTTGCCTCGGCTCTGGAACAGAAGGATTACCAGCGAGCCGCCGCCTATCTCGCTGACCACTTCGTGTATTATGGGACTGGCACGCAGCATCTCAGCAAACCTCAATTTCTGGAGCTGCTGCAGACACTTCAGAGCGCTCTTCCCACCTTACGCTTCCACCTGCAACATTTGTGCGAGACGGGGAATCGCGTGACCGCGCATCTGCAATTTGCCGGCCTGCCCGTCCAATCCTCCCCTGCCGAAGCGAGTGAGTCGCTGGAGGCCGGACTGGAGTGTACTTTCGAGGGGGCCTTTATCACGGGCCTTCGCGTCAAGGCCCCACCCCAGCAGAAAGCTGCGGAGGAGACGCTGCGTGCGCCAGGAGCCGCGCTTCGCCAGAGCTAAGGGAGTGCGTTGCAGGACGGTGTCGGCAACGCAAGCCGCACCAGGCCACGCCAGCGGAGGAAACTGGGGCCACTGCTGCGCCGGAGCTTCCTCCGCCCCATCAGGCCGACCTGGCCTCGGTCTCGTGTCCGTTTCGCTTCGTTTCGTTTCTCCCGGTCGCCCTCTTCTTCTCTTTTCTCTTCTTTGAGACTCAGGCGATTCCTACCGCGACCACTCCGTTCATTGTGCCAATGAGGAGAGTACGCCCCACCAGCGTCGGCGTGGCAAAGCGGGAGGTTGGCTCAATCGAGAGGCGAGCGCGGACCGCTCCCGTCTGACGATTGAGCGCATAGAGCGCCCCGGTGCGATCTACAACGTAGACGGTATTTCCGGCTACGATAGGCGAGCCGTTGATATTGGCTGGCGCCTGCCAGCCGCGGATGAGACGCGGGCCGCTGCCGATACTCACCTGAAGCACGCCGAGCGAGCAGGGGAGATAGATGACGCTGTCAACGCGCGCCGCCCCACCATAGGCATCGCAAAGCTTCTGCTCCTGGAGCTGTCCCCCCACACCACCTAGAGCGTTGGCGCGCAATAGATAGGCAATGCCTGATTTTCCAGCGATGAAGAGCAAGCCATTGGGAAGCAGGACAGGCCCTAGAGAGCTAAGATCGAGATCGGCGGCGTTATCACTGGCCCACTGGGTCGGCGCAAAGCCATCCTCGAGCTGGAGCGTGGGAGAGAGACGCAGCACTGAGTCACTATGATCCCAGTCGCCCGAGGTAACAGCCCCATTGCCCACCGAGACATAGATGTTGCCTGACGCATCAACCGCCGGACCGGCAGGGGCCCAGATACCACCCTCGCGGGGCGTGGGAACGGCAAAGGCGAGCATGGCCGCTTGCGGGTTGGTGGTCGGCACCGCTACGACACGCCCACGATAGTCGCCGCAGTCGCCGTAGAGTCCCCCATAGGCAATGTAGATACGCCCATTAGCTAGAGCCAGGGCAGCGCGCTGCTGGTGCACTCGCGGATCTGCCCCTGGCGGGTCGACGCTGCGGCTGAATTTGAGGACCCCACTATCAGCGTCAACGCCGACAAGTATGTGCCGCGGCCCACTCACTTCGGCTACAGCAAAGACGAGGTTGGTAGCCGGATCATAGACCGGGGTGCCGGTGATGCCCAGAGGATCGATATTGCCACAGGGCAGAGTCGCCAGCGGGACAGGCGTCCCAACTCTGGTGTGCCAGAGCACGCTGCCATTTCTTGCATTCAGAGCATAGAGGGAGTCACCTTCGGTCGCGACGATGACTCGCCCGTGCACGACGAGAGGCTCGGCATAGACTGCCCCGTCCAGGTGGGTGGTCCAGAGCGAGACCAGGCGGGCCGGATCAGGAACGCCAGCGATGTAGCCACTGCGGGAGTTGTCTCGATGGTAGGTGGTCCAGTCGCTTCCTCCTCCAGTCGCCGCAACGCTGGCCGTCGGCGTGGGCAAGGACAAGGACGGCGAGGAGGCAACCGTCGGGGTGACAGTCCCTCCCGTCGTATTCCCACCGCAGGCGGCCAGCAGGCACAGAAGCAGCGCTACCAGCAGCAACTGCCCAGGCTTCCAGAACCAGGCTCTTCCTCTTCCCGGTTCATAAGCGCCTCTTTCTCGATCTGCGTATCCTGTTGTGGACATGGGCCTTTCTCCTCACTGCGAGAGTTCTCTTATGAAGCATTTCCTTTGCAACGCTGTTGAGAATCTATGAAACCTCCACTTTCTGGTATAAACTTGTATGAATTCATCTTCTATGATCCGTAGGACAGCAATGCAGCCTATCTTTCCCAGGCGGCAGAGCTGGTACTTTCGTGCAAGTAGGTAGAAGCTACTCTTGACGCAGGCAAGCAAATATGCTACCATGCATAACGTATCGCAGTGCGATAGGTTGCGCGATACAGTATCACACGGCGGAATACCTGGAGTGACAGGACCTCGTCGTTCCTCTCCATCTGTATCACGCGCGGGAGTTGGCCCTTTAACGGTACCTGGCCAGGCCCCGGGTCAGGGTGCGCAACCTGGCCCGCCAGGTAATAGTCCGGTAGAGGGTCTTTTTTCGATTGCTCGCGCGTGGCGCGTCGCGACCCTGGCCTTTCTCAATCAGCTTGCAGTACGTCGTTTCTGCTTCTTCTTCATCTTCTTCTTCAACCCCACTCCATCGCCGTCGGTGGCGATGGTAGCAAGCGTCAGACAGAAAGGACAAAGCAGTCATGAGCAACCTCGGCTTTGAGAACACCGATACCATTCTGATGGAGGAACGGCTCTTTCCCCCATCCCCCGAAGTCGTTGAGCGGGCCAATATCATGGCCTACATGAGGTCCAAGGGCTTCGAGAACTACGAGGACTTCTATCGCTGGTCGCTGGAGCACCGCGAGGAGTTCTGGAACGACATGGCACGGGAACTGCACTGGTTCCAGCCCTGGCAGACGACTTTCCAGTGGACCGAGAAGCCCTTCTTCCAGTGGTTCGTTGGCGGCAAGTTTAATATCGTCTACAACTGCCTCGACCGCCACATGCAAACCTCGACGCGCCAGAAGGTGGCTTACCACTGGGAGGCCGACGATGGCTCCAGCCGCACCCTGACGTACGAGGATCTGTATGTGCTGACGAACCGCCTGGCTAAGGCCCTCCAGAACCTCGGTGTGAAGAAGGGCGACCGCGTTGCTATTTATATGCCTGTCACACCCGAGCTGGTCGCCGCCATGCTGGCCACCACGCGCCTGGGCGCCGTCCACACGGTGGTCTTCGGCGGCTTCGCCGCGAGCGCTCTGGAGGAGCGTATCAACGATGCCCGTGCTAAGGTGCTCATCACTGTCGATACGGCCCATCGCGGGGGCAAGCTGATTGAGTATAAGAAGATCTGCGACGAGGCCCTGGCCAATACTCCCACGATCGAGAAGGTGATCGTCTTCAAACGCGAGGGCACCGAGGTCCCGATGCAGGCCGGTCGCGATCTCTACGCCGACGAGCTGCTCCAGGATATTCCCAACGATACCGTGGTTCCCTGCGAGGAGATGGACAGCGAGGATCTCCTCTATATCCTCTACACCAGTGGCAGTACCGGCAAGCCGAAGGGAGTGGTTCATGTCCACGGCGGCTATGCTGTCGGCGTCTATACGACAACGAAGTTCGTCTTCGATATCAAGCCCGACGACGTCTATTGGTGTACCGCCGACATCGGCTGGGTGACCGGCCACAGCTACATCGTCTATGGCCCCCTGCTGAACGGCGCCACCGGCGTCCTCTTCGAGAGCACTCCGCAGTATCCCGCCCCCGATCGCTACTGGAGCGTGGTCGAGAAGTATAAGGTGACCATCATCTACACTTCGCCCACAGCGATCCGTGGCCTGATGCGCTTCGGCGAGGAGTGGCCGGCCAAGCATGACCTGTCCAGCCTGCGCATCCTGGGCACGGTCGGCGAGCCGATCAATCCCGAGGCCTGGATGTGGTACCGCCACAACATCGGGCGCGATGCGCTGCCAGTTATGGATACCTGGTGGCAGACGGAGACCGGGGCCATCTTGATCAGCCCGACGGTCATCCTGCCGTTGAAGCCGGGCAGCGCCACCCGTCCGCTGCCGACCATCGACGCAGCGGTGGTCGATAAGGACGGCAATCCTGTCGAGACGGGCAAGGGCGGTTTCCTGATCATCCGCCATCCCTGGCCGTCGATGATGCGCACGATCTACGGCGATCCGGCCCGCTACCGCACCTACTGGGAGACAATCCCCGATGTCTACTTCGCGGGCGATGCGGCCACGATCGACGAGATCGGCTACTTCCGCATCCAGGGCCGCGTCGACGATGTGATCAAGGTGGCTGGCCATCGCCTGGGTTCAATGGAGATCGAGTCAAGCCTGGTGAGCCATCCGGCTGTGGCCGAGGCCGCTGCGATCGGCAAGCCCGATCCGGTCAAGGGCGAGCATATCAAGGTCTTTGTGATCTTGAAGACCGGCAATGAGCCGTCGGAGGCGATGGTTCAGGAACTGAAGCAGCACGTCCGCACGAACGTCGGCCCCATCGCCACACCGGATGAGATCGAGTTTGTGACGGCGCTGCCGAAGACCCGCTCCGGCAAGATTATGCGCCGCGTCCTGCGTGCCCGCGAGCTGGGCCAGCCGCTGGGCGACGTGACGACGCTGGAGGGATAGCTGCACCTCTGCCTGAACGCCAACAGTTCGGGGATAAGCTGATCCGAGCAGGCAGAATCGCCCTCTAAAGAAGAGCGACCGGGTACGATCGTAACACTACCCGGTCGCTCTTCTTTCCCCGACGGTGGTGGGGCGGCACCTGGCTAATCTGCAGCAGGTGGCTCGGGTACGCCCAGTCCCGGCGCACGCAGTTCGGAAGTGGTGGCTTCGGGATAGTAGCGCTGCAAGAGTTCCAGGCCAATGCTGGCCCGCCGCACACGCTCGCGCGAGAGGGCGACCACGGTGGCCTCCAGATGACTGCCACTAGGATAGACATCGGGGGCGTTGCGCAGGCCAAATTTGAGGTAAACCGGGGCGGCCACCCGCACTAGCTCGGCAATTTCGTAGTGACGCACGAAGCCACCGAAGTCGTCGGGAGCTTCGACATAGACATCCAGCGGCATGTCGGTCGCTTGCCGGATGGCCGCCAGCTGCGCGAGCGAGAGATCGGTTGGCGTGTTCAAGGTAGTGCCACCAAGCTGCTCCATGACACGCGCCGCCGCCGGGTTCGCGGTGCCGATCTGGACGGAGAGCTTGAAGACGAAGTCCGGAGGTAGCTCGCCAGCCTTCTTCATTTCCCCAGCAACCCACAGCAGGCCCTCGTCAGCTACCAGCACCGAGCGGATGCCCAGGCGAGCGGCACGACGGATGTCTTCCAGGGCGTAGAGGAGCTGGTCCATGCCGCGCTGTCTGGCTCCGAGATTCCGTCCTGAACGACTCACGAACTGGGCCCCTGTGTCCCAGCCGGCCCGCGGCCCAACAAAGAGGCTGACCTCAATGCCCATCTCATGCCCCAGATGGGCCATCGCCCGAATTTCGTCGCTGCGCAGCAACATGATGCCGCTCCCCTGCGAGATCCGATGGATACGCACCCCATATTCAAGGGCCGCCTGGCGCACGGCCTCCAGGGCCGCCGGTCCCTCAACACTGGGAATTTCAACACGATACTGGGCCCCGTCGGGGAAACGCTTGGAGGAGGTGGGCAGGTCGTGGGCGTCTCCCGTCGGCAGACCCAGCCGCCGCAAGAAGGCGCGCGTCTCCTGCATCAACTCAGCCATTGTTCTCCGCTCCTGTCTTGTACTGCTCGCTCTCTCTATCAGACAGATGAGATTGCTGGCCTCCTGCTTCCTGCTCTGTTGCCTCGGCCTATCCCGGCCCATTATTCGGAGAGGCCGCGCAACGGGAGGCCCTCCCAGGCTCGCCGCAGCTCGCCACCAGGATCGTTCACAAGGCGACAGGTGAGATCAAAGATCATTGTGGCCCGCTGCTCGGGGGTGTACGCAGGCCAGTCCGGCAAACCAGGGGCCGCGGGCAGGCCGTCGCGCGCGAAGGCCAGCCAGGCGCCGCTCATCCTGGCGGCCAACTCCTGCAGCTCTGGCTGCAGGCCCTCGGCGGCGCCCAGGAAACGCCGCGCCGGTTCCAGGTTGTCGAAGACAAAGGGGATCTCCAGGGCGTGACAGGATTTGAGCTTGCCATCGAGGATCGGAGTCTCCCAGGTGAAGAGATACATGTAAACGGGCGCCGCACCCTGGGCTGCTTTACGCTCGGCCAGACGAATGGAGTTGATGCGCATCATGGCATCGCTCAGGAGAGCCACATACCGCTCCGCCGGCCTCCAGTCGGGATAGGCACCAGCATACGCCGCCAGCAGGCGCTCAGCAGCTTCTTTGTCCCTGAGCAGCAGCTGGACCCGCTGCCGTAGCCCATCCTCGTCAAGGGCGCCAAGCTGAGCGTCTCCCAGCAGGAAGAGGGTCGCTTCGTCTTTATTGGTGCCAATGATGAGCGGGACTTGCGCCGAGATGGCCGGCGCCTGGGGATCAAAGGGATGCTGCGGCAGAATCTGGCCATCGACCACCGGTCCCCAGGGACCAAGAGCATTGGGATTGACGGCGTCGTTGACTTCGATGATGCGCTGCGTTGGGATCTCGTGCAGCTGCTCTCTGTTGGCAGGCGAGATGCCGAGCGCCTGAAGCAGGCGCTCGGCGCGCTCGGTGGCCTTCCCGCGCGTGGCTATGCGCTGAGCCGGCCCGCTTTGGACAATGGCGCGATGAAAGAGGCCAGCGGCAGACGGCATGGCCATCAGGACGCAAACCTTGGCACCGCCACCCGATTCGCCGAAGATGGTAACGTTCTGCGGATCACCGCCAAAGGCTTCAATGTTGTCCCGCACCCACTCCAGAGCCGCGACGAGATCGAGCATGCCGACGTTGCCAGACTCGGCGTAGTCATCACCAAGCAGGTCAGCCAGATGCAGGTAGCCAAACGGCCCCAGCCGGTGATTGACAGTGACGACCACAACATCGCCGCGCCGCGCGAGATTGGTGCCGCGATAGAAGGCTGCCGAGCCAGAACCCATGCTGAAGCCGCCACCGTGACACCAGAAGAGCACAGGACGCTTGCGGCCATCAGCGACCGCCGGCGTCCAGACGTTCAGGAAGAGGCAGTCCTCGCTCTCTTCTTCGCGCCCGCCCTCGCCAATGATAGCCCGTAGGCGCTTCATCCCTTCGGGCGGCTGCGGACAGGCCGGGCCATACTTGAGGGCATCACGGACCCCAGCCCAGGGTTCCGGCTTCGTCGGCGGGCGGAAGCGGTTGCGCCCCCCCGTCGGCCCGCCATAGGGAATGCCCTTGAAGGTTGCGATGTCATGGATGGTGGTTCCTCTGACTTTCCCGGCAGAGGTTTCGACAATGAGATCAGCCATCGCTTCATTGCTCCCTTTCGTTGTCTGGCAATGTGCTCTCGCTAAGCTGCGCTCTTTTCTTCCCGTCTCGGCTCTCTGGTCTCTGGCCTCTGGCCTGACATGAGTCAAGCCAACCTGACAGGCGTTGCTCCCCCTTCTCTTCATCACTCACTCAATCAAAGGACAGCGATCGTATTGCCATTGTCCCCCATCAGGGGCAGGCAAAGAGAGGCCGGAGCAGCACGCTTGTTTGAGAGGGGCTGACTGGGTAGTAAGAGGTAGCGAAGATGGATGCATTGAGTAGGGGTACTTGTCTGATGTACCATTAGAACATGCCGACCTCTCATCTTCTGACGACTGTCATGCGGTGTGGTAGCCCTGCCACAGGAACTATACGTTACGTGGCCATTGAACGTCAAGCCGCGTCAAGAAATGGAGGAAGGTCATGGAGATTGTACCTGGCATTCACCGCCAGGAAGCCTACATCGGCAAGAAGCTGATGGCCCATCACTTGATCGTTGGCGAGCGCTCGCTGCTGGTCGACGCAGGTACGCCCGAGCTGGCTCGCGAGGTGCTGATTCCCTGGCTCGCGGAGCAGCTAGGCGATCCCGCCCGCCTGGATATGATCCTGGTGACGCATGGCGATGTCGACCACTTCGGCGGCCTGGAGACGCTGCGCGCCGCCTGCCCACGAGCGTTGACGCTGGTGCCCGCTCTCGATCGGCGCTGGATCGAGGACACAGAGGCAATCTTCCGCGAGCGCTACGATGCCTACCATGCCGATCACGGCCTGACCTATGCCCCGGAGATGACGCAGATGCTGCGCTCCTGGCAAGGAAAGCCGATTCCAACAGCGCTCGGCCTGACCGGCGGTGAGGACATCCGTTGCGGGCCTGAGCTGGTGCTCCAGGTGCTCCACGTGCCCGGCCATACGCCAGGCCATCTGATGCTGTGGGAACCCCGCCGGCGCGTGGCAATTATCGGCGATGCCCTCAATGGCGCTACCCAGATCGATCGCGATGGTGCTCCGACGGCTCCTCCTCCCTATACCGATCGTGATATCTATCTGACCTCGATCCAGACGATCGCTTCGCTGCAACCAGCGCTCCTGCTCACCGGCCATTTCCCTATCATGCGCGACCAGGAAGTGACCACCTTTCTGCAGGCGAGCCGCGATTTTGTGCTGCGCACCGACGCTGTGCTGGCACGCCTGCTGGCCGAGGCGACGGAGCCCTTGACGCTCGCTCGTTTGATTGAGCTGACTGACCCCGTGCTCGGCCCCTTTGGCTTTCCACCCGACCTGGAGTATGCCCTGGAGGCGCATATGCGCTGGCTGGAGCGCTACGGGCGCGTGCGCCGCCTTCAGCACGAAGGGGTTGTCGCCTGGGAGGCCGTTCGAGACTGAGTCTCGGGCGTTGCCCCTTTTCCGAGCGCGCTTCCCCGCCACCGCATGACAGAAGCGAGAGCAGAGAGAGCGAGCAAAGGAGCTACTCTGATAAGGAAGAGGAGCAAAGCTATGGGAGTGCTTTCCGGTCGCCTGGCGTTGGTCACCGGTGCCGGGATGGGCATCGGCCAGGGCATTGCCGTCGAGCTGGCGCGCCAGGGCGCCAGCGTTGGTATCCACTATGCTCACAGCGAAGAGGGCGCCCGCGAAACGCTGGCGCGCATTGAAGCACTGGGCGGCAAAGCGGTCGCCGTCAAGGGCAATCTGGCCCACGTAGCCGACTGCCGCCGCGTCGTCGATGAGGCTGCTGAGGCCCTGGGCGGCCTCGACATTTTGGTCAATAACGCAGGGGTCACTCGCGCCGATGATTTCCTCAAAATCAGCGAAGAGACCTACAATGAGGTCTTCGACCTCAATATGCGTGGCTACTTCTTCTGCGCTCAACAGGCCGTGCAGTACATGCTCAAGCGCGGCGGTGGCTCAATCGTGAACATCACTTCGATTCATGGCTACGCCGGCTTTCCCCGCCATTCAGCCTACGCTGCTACCAAGGGGGCCATCATCGCCTTCACACGTGAGCTGGCCATCGAACTGGCCCCCCAGCGTATTCGCGTCAACGCTGTCGGCCCCGGCATCATCGAGGTACCGCGCTATTTCGCCATCCCGGGCTACACCCGCGAGCTGGGCAATACCCTGGTGCCCTGGGGGCGCGTCGGCCACCCCGAAGATATCGGGCCAGCAGTTGCCTTCCTCGTCTCGGACGCCGCCGAATTCATCACCGGCCAGGTGCTCTATGTCGATGGCGGCACTACCGCCCGTATGGGGCTGTGGTGGGATCAGGGGGATACCCCTCAGTAGCTGATTGAGTCGGGATTTTCAGCGCTGGTACCCAATGCGGAACAACCGCAGGCACCAGCGCTGAAGGGCGGAGAAAGACAGACGGTCAGGCAGGCCGTTACCCTCTCTGCCTTGTCTGATCCGTGCCCGGCCTGCCCGCGAGAAGCGCTCATGGAATAAAGCCCACTTACTGGCGCTTCCTTCGATGGCAAGCCACCCCAGCTGCAGAGTCGAAGATTGAAGAGATGGCATTTTTACAAAAAGTGCCCTATAGTTCATAGAGGGGAGAGAAAGACAGCCAGCAGAACTTGCTGAACCATTCAGCGCGACCGAGGGCTGACCCCTCGTCCCCAGCCTGACCCACTTACTGATGATTCCAGGATAGCAGGAGAGACAGGAGAGACAGGAGAGCATGACCCGTAACGACACAGAGCCGCAGTCAACTACCCAAGTGGAAGAGCAGCAGCCTGCGACTGCGACTGCGGCAACGACGGCGCCTGCTATTGATGCTCAGGCCGCGACCATTATCGGTTGGATTCTCCAGGGCGGCGTCCTGGTGAGCGCCGCCGTTATTTTAGCTGGGGTTGTCTGGCTCTTTCTGCAGCCCGGCAGCCCATCCACGACAAGTGTGACGCGCTTTCCTCACTCGCTCCCCGCCTTGATGAGCGACTTGCTCCAATGGCAAGCTCCCGCGCTCATTGTGCTCGGTCTGGTCTTGTTGATCGCCACACCGGTACTACGTGTTGCTACCTCGATTGTTGCCTTCGCGCTCGAACGCGACCTTCGCTATGTACTGATCACCCTGGTCGTCCTTCTGATCTTGCTCTACAGCCTCTTCTTTGGCGACCGGGGCACCAGTAGCGCCCATCTCAGTAGCCTGGCCCATTTCCACTTTTCCGCCCTCGTTTTCGCCTTGATTTTCTGCGGCTCAGTCGTTGCCGGCCTCCTCGGTTCCCTGATCGGCCTGGGAGGCGGCGTTTTGATCGTGCCCTTGCTGACGCTGGCTTTCGGATTGCCCATCAGCTTCGCCATCGGAGCCAGCATCATCTCGGTGATTGCCACCTCCAGCGGCGCGGCTGCAGCTTACGTGCGCGACCGCATTACCAATATGCGTGTGGGCATGTTTTTGGAGCTGGCCACCACCACGGGAGCCATCAGCGGCGCTTTTCTGGCCGGACTGCTCGCCCCGGGCGTCCTGGGGGTCATCTTCGGCATCATCCTGTTGCTATCGGCTCTGCCCACGCTCTTCAAAATGGGCGAAGAGCTTCCCTCGGGCGTGCAGAATGATTGGCTGGCCACCCACCTGAATCTGGCAAGCAGCTACCCTGATGAGCATCTCGGGCGTGAGGTTAGCTATCAGGTGACACATACCCCCTTGGGGCTGATTCTCATGTATGTGGCTGGAGTCATCTCGGGCCTGCTGGGCATCGGTAGCGGCGCCTTTAAGGTGCTGGCTATGGATGTTGTGATGCGCCTGCCCCTGAAGGTCTCGACAACCACGAGCAACTTTATGATCGGCGTGACGGCAGCGGCAAGCGCCGGCATCTATTTTGCCCGCGGCGATATTCCTCCTCTGGTGGCCGCGCCCGTAGCCTTGGGCATTCTCCTCGGGGCCTTGATTGGCTCTCGCTTGCTCTCGCGCCTCAGCAATCGCGTTATCCGTTTGGTCTTTTTGCCAGTGATTGTGGCAACCGCGGTGGAGATGATTCTCCACGGTCTGGGGATCGGAGGTATCTAGTCGTAGCCGCCCAGGTCACGATCACTCTGAGTCCACGCGGGCAATCATCCAATCAAGGGCACAGCCCTGCTGATCTCATGCCTGCGCTGGTCTGTGCCCTTGATTTTCCACCAGGTTCTATGGCATGATTGCTGCTGATGATTGCAACCAGGTTTCTGTTCGAGCGGAGCACAGTGCAGTATATGGTTGCCAGAGCCGGCTTTCACCCACAGATTCGCCCTCCCTGCTCTCTCGGCGCTTGCTCGACTAAGCGGCGGTCTGTTTGACCGACTGGCTAGCTCAGCGAGTTTCCACTACTGGTAGTGCTGCAAGCCATGCATGTGTATGGCCTTGCAGTCTCTCTCTCTGCTGTCTCTAAGCAAGCGATGAGGATGAAGGAAAGGGTACTGTGCACGTTTCTCCCTCACCAACGACACGCCAGGACCGCAGCAGACGGAGTCTGGCAGGCTTAGCCCCACTTGGGGCCTCTTGCCTCTGGGGAGGCATGTACGTAGTGAGTCGCGCCAGCTTTGGCGCTATTCCTCCGGTGACGCTAGGATTGCTGCGCCTTCTGTTGGGAGGCGCCGCCCTCTGGCTGGCACTGCGCCTGGGCGGCCATCGGGAACCTCTACCGCGTCAGGAACGCTGGCGCCTGCCTTTGCTCGGCCTGTGCATCGCCGCCACTATCACCACGCAGTTTGTCGGGACCGAGCTGGCCAGCGCCCATGATGGAGCGCTGTTGACCACGATCACGCCTCTTTTCATTGTACCGCTGGCCTGGCTCTTGCTCGGCGAGCGCCCGCAATGGCGCGTCGTTGCTGGTACCACGCTGGCTCTGGTTGGTGTGGTAATCATCGTTGGCAGCGAGCAGGGAAGCAACCCAAGCGCGCAGGCCCGCTCGTTGCTCATCGGTGATGGGCTGCTGATTATCTCGGCCTTCTTTTGGGCCTTGTTTACTGTTCTCGGGACGCCACTTGTCCGCAAACACTCGGCTTTGGTGGTCACAACCTACGGGACGCTTTGGAGCCTGGTCTTTTTCGCTCCTCTGGCCCTGTGGGAGTTGAGTCAGCACCCTGTGCTTTCTTTCTCGCCTGGCGCTCTGGCCAGTGTGCTCTACCTGGGATTGGGAGCAACAGCCCTCGCCTGGTTTCTCTGGTACCGCGGTGTGGAACGGCTGCCCGCGGGAGTGGCGGCTATTTTTTTCTTCGCCCAGCCGCTGGTCGGCGGTTTGCTGAGCGCACTTTTGCTACAGGAAGTCCTGGGGCCTGGCTTCTGGCTTGGTGGCCTGGTGCTGGCGTTGGGGATCATGCTGGCTTCGCTCTGAGCCAGAACGGCCTGACAGCTGCTTCCAGCAAGGAGCCAGACCATCCCCTCTCTAACAAGCTGCTCGCTCCCTCGACAGACGGTCGTTCCACAATCCCAACTGCTTGCACGAGAGGGGGAGCGCCTGCCCAGGCTATGGGCCTCGACAGGCGCTCCCCTTGGCCTCTCTTGCTCTGCTGTGCTGCCGCCAGTTTTAGGAATACATCGCCATATATAGAAATAGAGAGCTGGCAGAACTAATTGACTTGACCTCCCTGCCGTGCGTTGAGCAAGGTGGTGATTTGAGCCAATGCCTCCATAATACGCGCCTCTAAGGCCACCACCTCTCCTCTGATGCGTCCCTCTAAGGCCGCCATATCTTCTTTGATGCGTCCCTCTAAGGCCGCCATATCTTCTTTGATGCGTCCCTCTAAGGCCGCCATATCTTCTTTGGTGACCATCTTCTCTTCGATCGAGGCGACACGTTCCTCCAACGCCTCCAGCCGCCTCTCAACCTTCTCCATGCGCTCTTCCAGACGCTCCACACGCCCTTCCAACGCCTCCAGCCGCCTCTCAACCTTCTCCACACGCTCTTCCAGACGTTCCACACGCCCTTCCAAACGTTCTATGCGCCCTTCGAGACCGGCCATGCGGTTCTCCAGGCTAGCAGTGCGCATCTCTAGCAGAGCCGTTCGCTCCTGCACAGCACGCACCTCATCACGGGTTGCCACCACCAGCGCCTCCAGGCGCTGAAACCGGGCCTCGCTCTGGCGCTCGCTGTGTAGCTGATACTCAGCCAGCTGTCGAAAACTCACCTGCATATCGGCAGCCAGCCCTCTAACATCCGCACTAAGCACAGCAATGGCATGCTCCTGGGCACGGACGCGATCGGCCAGCCAGAACCGCTCTAGCGACATCCTCCGTCTAGCTCCCTTCTCTCAAAATAGATGGCCTGGTCACTCGGTTGATCCTGGTCAATACCACCAGAACCATGAGAAGAGGATAACAGATCCAGGCACCAAAAGCAAGTTCTCCAAAAGGATATCTTCATATTTCTTCTTGATACACAAGAAAGAGTGTATCAAAATTCAATAAAGCTTGCTTGCCTTCATTACAAGCAGACAACGTCGTTAAATACGACAGGAAACAGGGAAGCAACCGGACAGATGGAAGCGCCGAGGCTAGGCAAGAATGACCTCGATCCCCAACTCGCGCAGGCGAGTCAGCGTCTCGCTATCCAGCCCGCTGTCCGTGATAATAGTATCGATGGCACTTAATGGCGCCACTGCTGTCAGCATCACCTTCCCAAATTTGCTATGATCGGCTACCACAATGCGCCGTCGCGCCCGCTCAATCATCGCCTGCTTCGTGCCGGCCTCCTCAAAATTGAACTCGGTCAGCCCATGTTCGACTGTAACACCACCAACAGCGATGAAAGCTTTATCGACCTGGAAACTGCGCAGCGTCCGCTCGGCCAGATGACCGACCAGCGACAGCTCGCTCGGGCGTAGCTTCCCTCCCACGACGATGACCTGAATCGCCGACTGATTGGCCAACTCCAGAGCCGCCCGTAGATTCGTTACCAGCACCGTCAGATTGCGCTTTCCCTTGAGCGCCCGCGCGATCTCCAGCGTCGTTGTCCCCACATCAAGAATCAGGCTCTCCCCATCGTTGACCAACTCCACAGCCCGCGCCGCGATGCGCCTCTTTTCCTCAGCATGCTCGGTCTCGCGCGCACTAAACGGCGGTTCATAGCTGGCTCCGCGCAGGCTGATGGCTCCTCCATGTACCCGCCTGATCAGCCCCTGCTCTTCCAGCTCCTGCAAATCTCTGACTACCGTAATGCTAGAGACGGCAAAGCGCTGCGCCAGATCGCGTACCGAGGCCACCCCACTAGACTCAATAATTTCAAATATCTTTCTACGACGTTCCTGAGCAATAATCTTATTTTCCTTCTTCATTCAGTGTATGCTCCCTCAGTTTGCTCATCCTCACCCTGCTCGCCCACTGAGCAGATCAACGGGCGATGTCAGTCCTCAGCTCCTTTCCCCGCGTGCGCCCGACCTCCTCCTCAGGCCCTATCGAGCATTGTATCATGCCCCGCACTCTCTCCAGGAGCTGTTGAGCCAGTGGCCCCCTGAACGGGTAACTATCAAGGCCCCGCTCCCTTTTCTATAAAGGAAGAAGGATATCAAGAAAAAAACTGCCAGAGCGTAACCCTTACCTAGAGTTGTATCTCGCAACGTCTTTAGAGCAGAGTACCATCGCCAGAGATCAAGAGACCTCCGGCGATGCGCGTACTGCTCTCTTAAACAGTCGAGTTGAGAAGAGGAGAAGACATGGCTAAAGTCGATATTCATGAGACGACAAAAGCTGCTCGTGATATGCAAGAGCAGTATTTTCGGACCACCGATCGTCTTCCCGGCGAGATGTGGTACTGGGCTGCTCTGGTCTCGATCATTACCTCAGCTGTGCTTTTCGTAAGCGGCAAGCGTGATTGGGGGCTGTTCGTCGGTCAGTGGCCACCAGCTTTCTTGCTCTTCGGCATTTTTCATAAGCTGCTGCGCCCGGCCCGCAGCCAGTTCTAAGGTCGGGCCAAACGGTACGCATCCCCCATCGCTCTCGCACTGTTGGTAGCGGGCGGAAGAAGGAGAGCCTTCGGCCACAGCAGTCGACAGCCGCCTTCCCCGGTCCCGACTGCGCATTCCTCGCCTGATCGCTTCTCCTTCTTCCGCCTCTTGCTTCTACCGCTCGCTCCCCCACCGTTCAAAGCGACGCAAACGGAGGGCATTCCCGACCACAGAGACTGAGGAGAGCGCCATCGCCGCTGCCGCGAAGATCGGGGCCTGCTCCTTGAGGAAAGGAATCAGAGGCGAGAGGATCGCTGTCGGAATGAGCACACTATTATAAGCAAAGGCCCAGAAGAGGTTTTGCTTGACGGTGCGCAACGTCGCCCGTGACAGGGCCAGTGCGGTGGCCAGGCTGCGCAGATTCCCTTTGACCAGGACAATATCAGCCGTCTCCAGGGCGATATCGCTGCCGTTACCCATCGCAATCCCAACATCGGCCTGGGCCAGCGCAGGTGCATCATTGATGCCATCGCCCGCGAAGGCCACGGTCAGCCCCTGCTGCTGCAGGCGATGCACCTGTTTAGCTTTCTCCGCCGGCAGAAGGTCAGCGAGCACGCGCTCAGTGGGGATGCCAACCTGAGCGGCGATGGCCTGGGCTGTACGCTGGTGATCGCCGCTGACAAGCCAGAGCTGCAGCCCGTGGGCCTGCAGTTGGCGCACCGCCTCAGCCGAGCCTGGTTTCAAGGTATCAGCCAGCGCCAGCAGGCCCGCCAGCCGACCAGCTACAGCTACCAGCATCACGGTGCCCCCTTGCTGCTCCAGCCGCTCCAGCTCGGGACGCACTTCCACCAGCCCCACGCCACGCTCCTCCAACAGGCGCGGCCCACCGATCAAGATCTCCTGCCCTTCTAGTACGGCCTCCAGGCCCCGACCGGGCAGAGCCGTCAGGTGCTCCGGCCTGCGCCTCAGAGAGAGGCCACGCTGGTGGGCCGCCTCCACTACGGCGCGCGCCAGCGGATGCTCCGAGCCTTGCTCAACCTCGGCGGTCAGACGCAGTAAGCCAGCTTCGTCCCAGGGAGCCAGAGCCAACAGCGCAGTGAGCTGCGGCTTGCCACGTGTTAAGGTGCCTGTCTTATCAAAGAGCAGCGCCTGCACTGCTTGAATACGTTCCAGGCTCTCGCCTCCCTTGATCAGAATCCCTTGCTCAGCTCCCACACCGGTACCCACCATGATGGCTGTAGGGGTTGCCAGTCCCAATGCGCAGGGACAGGCCACCACCAGCACGGCCACCGCCGCGATCAAGGCCCTGATCCAGTCCACGCTCCCCCCCCCACTCATAGCCCCCACCAGTCCCCAACCGAGGAAGGTCAGCAGGGCAATCACCAGCACCGCTGGTACAAATATGCCCGCTACGCGGTCGGCCAGACGCTGCACAGGGGCCTTGCTGCCCTGGGCCTGCTCAACGAGACGAATGATATTGGCCAGCAGGGTATCGGCGCCGACGCGCGTGGCCCGCATGGTCAACAGGCCGCTCTGGTTGATCGTCGCCCCGATCAGCGGCTCGCCCTCTCCTTTCTCGACTGGCAGGCTCTCCCCGGTGACCATCGACTCATCGACCGTCGAGTGACCGGCCACGACCAGACCATCGACAGGGATGCGCTCGCCGGGACGCACGACGAGCAGGTCGCCCGGCTTGACTGCGGCAATTGGTACTTCGTGCTCCTGACCATCGCGCAGGAGATGCGCACTGCGCGGCTGCAGTCCGATCAGACGGCGAATAGCCTGACCAGCCTCGCCTCTGGCCCGCGCCTCTAGATAGCGCCCCAGGGAAATGAGTGTGATGATCAGGGCCGCAGTGTCATAAAAGGTCGGCTCATCAGCTAGCTGCGGGACCGCCGTGGCCACCAGGCTGAGCAGGTAAGCCGCCGTTGAGCCAGCCGAGATGAGTGTGTCCATGGTGGCCGACCCATGCCGCAGGTTCTTGAGCGCATTACGGTGAAATTCCCAACCAACCACCGCCCAGACAGGCGTCGTGAGCAACAACAGGAGATAGTTCTCCCCCGGGAAGCGGTCCATGAAGAACATGCTGAGCACAACGACAGGCAGCGAGAGAGCGATCGCCATGAGTAGCAGCCATAGCCGACGTTGATCCACCTGCCGCTGGCCCTCACTCACGCCCAAAGCCCCCGCCGCAGCCGTGTCTTTGCCGCCGCTGCTCACACTATCTCCCCCGACGTACTCGCTGCGCTGATCCTCTTCCCCCCCCCTTCCTTCCTCTGCGGACGGCCCAAGCGGCAGCGCTTCATAGCCCAGTTGCTCAACTTTCTCGACCATCAACGCCGGGCTAACCTGACCAGGATCATAAAGCACTGTGGCTTTCTCCGTGGCAAAGTTAACGCTAGCCTCCTTGACGCCCGGCAAGCGCTGTAGGCCCCGCTCAATGCGCCTGGCACAAGAGGCGCAGCTCATGCCCTCCAGCGCCAGCGTCAGCGCAGCCATCTGCTCAGACTCACCGTTCCCTCCACTGCTCCGCTCTATGCTGCTCTGCGGTCCACCAGGACCAGGCAGATAGGTTGCCATCTGCTGCATCTCCTTGTGTTCATCGCTCGATATTAACCCACACCCCCCCGGTAGGGGTCTAATAGAAAGGATAGCGCAAGAAGCCATCCTTGTCAAATGCGCAGGAGATCTGGCCGCTGGCTCTGCTCAGCCAGTTCTGTGCTATAATGAGAGAGCAAAGAGCCAGCGAAGCATGTTTCATAAGAGAGAGGAGCATGAGCGTCCCTTCAAGCAACCAGCAGAGTGCAGCGCGTCGAATTCTTCGTCGCTTTCGCGGCTTGCAAGCCCATCTGGAGCCTGGGGAAGAGCCTCTAGAGAGCCGGCCTGTCATTTGGCACAGTCAGCAACACGGCAGCGTCGCCTGTGATGTCATTCTCACGAACAGGCGTCTGCTCGGCTATTACCAGGTCCAGTTCCCGCGCTCGCGCTTTTTCCTGGAGGCCATTCCTCTGACAGAGATCACAGCCATCACGCTGCGCAGTCCCCAGAGCAAGCCGCTGCTGCATGAACTGCTGATCAGCTCTGGGCAAGGTGCTGTCCTGCTGCGGGCTCCTCGTCGTGTGATCGAGGGCCTCTACGACTCCTTGCATCGCCTTGGAGGAGAGACCGGCCCAGAGCCAGAACAGGTCGGGGCAGGGCCGGCAAGAGTGCCCTCACCGCGCTTCGATCGTCAGCAGCTCGCCGGCTCCGCAGAGCACTCGCCCGCGGGCATCGCTCTGCTCTTCGCCTGCGGCCTCATCCTCGAAATCATCGCCGTCTTTCTCTGGCTCACCACGGGTAGCCTGGCCACCAGTCTGCCGCCTTTTGTGACCGGCCTGCTGACAGTGCTCACGGCCATTCTCGTCTACCGTCAGCGTCGAGCCGCATGAGCTGAGCCTGGAGGGCGTCTCTGGCCCTTCTTTCCTTTGTTAGCTGGGAGAGCATTGGCCGTTAGCCAGCAACGTTGACACGTTCTTTTTACGACAGGTACAATACAAAGGGCCTGGTAAATACAGCGATTGGCCTGCTCGTTCTATCCATAGCGAGAGAATCTGTGCAGACGTAAGGCGCCCGGGGCAGTCCTCTCTTCTGACGAACGCAGACAGCACACGGCCCTTTTCCGATGGAGAATGGCAAAGAAGGCAAAGAAGGCGTTGCCGTTCTTCTTTGCAGAGAAGGCGCCATCTTACGCAGTTGTAGGCTGTCTTGTGTCTTGCGCCTTTGCTCGCACATAGGTAAGATGAGGCAACAACGCAATGAAGATCTTCGTCTGTGTAAAGCAGATTCCAGACCCCAACACCGTCGAAAGCAAGCTTGACCCTGCCACAAAACGACTGGTGCGCACCGGGGTCTCGCTGGTGCTTGACCCGGGAGACGAGACAACGATCGCGGCTGCGATCAAGCTGCGCGATAGTCTCGGCAACAGCGAGCTGACAGCGATCAGCATGGGCCCAGCCAGTGCCCAGGAGGCCCTGCGACGCGCCCTGGCGATGGGCGTTGACCGCGCGATTCTCATTAGTGATCCGGCCCTGGCTGGTTCGGATGTGCTGGGCACGGCGCGCACACTGGCTGCCGCCCTCAAGCGCGAGAGTCCCGATCTGATCTTCTGCTCGACCGAGAGCACCGATGGCTACACCGGCATGGTGCCTGGGGCGATTGCCGAGTTGCTGGGCCTGCCCCAGCTCACCTTTGCGCGCGAGATTACCGTCGAGGGGAGCAAAGCCGTGATCAAGCGCGTCACGCAGACCGGCTATGAGGTGGTCGAGAGTCCTTTGCCCGCCGTGGTGACCATCGCCAGCGGCTCCTTCGAGGCCATCTATCCGACGATGAAGGGCATTATGAGTGCGCGCAAGAAGCCCTTCAGTCAGTTGAGCCTGAGCGATCTCGGGCTGGAGCCGTCGCAGGTCGGGGAGGCCGGCGCCCGCGAGCAGATCCTCTCCATCGGGAAGGCCGAGGCCCGCGCCGCCGGGCAGATTATTAAGGACGAGGGCAACGCTGCCGAGATCATTGCCGACTTCTTGCAGCGTCACCAGTTGCTCTAGGAGGAGTGCAGGTTATGGCAAAAACGATCTGGGTCCTGGTCGAAATCGAGGATGGCCGGCCAGCTCGCTCGTCTCTTGAGGTGCTCAGTAAGGCCGCCCATCTGGGTCGCGCCGAGGCGATTGTACTCGGCTCCGCCGCCGCGACGGTGGCCCCCTCCCTGGGTGAGTTTGGCGCCGAAAAGGTCTACGTCCACGCCGATCCTACTTACGATACCTACCTGACGCTCCCCGCTGTCGATACCATCAGCGATTTGCTGCAGCGGCAGCAGCCCGATCTTCTGCTCTTCCCCACCACCTACGATGTCCGCGATATCGCTGCTCGCCTGAGCGCCCGCCACAATCTGGGCCTGATCACGGATGCTACCGACCTCCGCTACGAGGGCGAGCGCCTGGAGGTGACGGTCCCCTGGGGCGGAGAGAACGTCGTGGTCGCCACCCATCCTTATCAGGGAACG
This sequence comes from Thermogemmatispora onikobensis, assembly GCF_001748285.1. Lineage (NCBI taxonomy): Bacteria > Bacillati > Chloroflexota > Ktedonobacteria > Thermogemmatisporales > Thermogemmatisporaceae > Thermogemmatispora > Thermogemmatispora onikobensis. The sequence continues at coordinate 42,058 of NZ_BDGT01000010.1, forward strand.
GGAATCGTGCTGACGCGCCCGAAAGCTTTCTCGGTGGAGCGTTTCGAGGGCCGTCAGGCTGAGATCGAGCAGCTCTCGGTGACGCTGCGGCCCGAGTCGCAGCAGATGAAGATCCTCGACCGCGTCGAGGTCCAGAGCGAAGGCCCCGCCCTGGAGGATGCCAGCATTATTGTGAGTGGAGGCCGCGGTCTGGGGAAGGCCGAGAATTACCACCTGGTCGAGGAGCTGGCGGCAGTGCTCGGCGGAGCGCCGGGCGCGACACGAGCTATCGTCGATGCCGGCTGGCTTCCCTACAGCTATCAGATCGGACAGACTGGCAAGACGGTCAAGCCAACCCTCTATATTGCTTGCGGCATTAGCGGCGCGATCCAGCATCTGGCTGGCATGAAAGGCTCGAAGTATATCATCGCCATCAATAAGGATGAGCACGCGCCGATCTTCTCAGTGGCCGATTTGGGCATCGTCGGCGATGTGCTGACGATCCTGCCCCAGCTGACCGAGGAAGTGAAGCGGCGTAAAGCCCAGCTCTAGCGCGCTTACGCTCGCTCGTTCTCGCTGACGCACAAGCAGGCAAGAAGCAGCATACTACTGCGGTGGGGCACGGCTGCCGCTGCAAAGCAGCAAGCAGGCAGATAGGCAGGGCGACGGGGCCCCGCCGCCTTTAAGGGAGGTTGTCATGGCACCCCCTGCCATTTCTCCAACCGGTGGGTGGATCGGGACGACTATCTTTGTGGTAATTTTCCTGGCGGCGCTGACAGTTTTCGGCCTGCGCGCCGGGCAGCTGGTGACGCTGCTGGCTAAGGCTCGCCGCGAGGATCGCACCGATCATCTGGAGGAGCGCATCGGCGATTTCCTGCTGGTGGTGCTCGGTCAGAGCGGCGTCCTGCGCGATCCAATCCCCGGCCTGGCACACTTTTTTACCTTCTGGGGCTTTATCATTATTCAGTTCGGGCTGCTGAATCTGATCCTGGGAGCTTTTAACGGCTCGCTCCCGCTGATCGGCCACGATCATACGTTTGCAGCCTTGCTCGACCTCTTTGTGCTTTTCGTGCTGGTCTCGCTGATTGTCTTCGCGATCCGGCGCGGTATCGTGCGTCCCCGACAGTTATCGAGCCGCCTGCACGGCCCGTGGGACGGCTTTATTATCCTGGGCCTCATTTTCCTGGTCCTGCTGACCCTGGCCCTGGTTGAGACCTTCGGCTTTGCCGCCAGCCACGGCGAGGAGTGGTCTCTGATCGGTTCCTGGCTTGGCCCCTCCTTCTATGGCCTGGGCACGGCCACCAACGTGGTCCTCTACCGCGTCTTCTGGTGGGCCCACATCCTGACGGTGCTGGGCTTCCTGGTCTATCTACCGGGATCGAAGCATTTGCATCTGATGGCGACGCCCTTCAATGTCTTCTTCCGTAACTATGGTCCCCGCGGCGCGCTGCCGCTGTTGGAGAACCTGGAGGAGCGCGAGGACTACGGGGTCTCTAAGGCAGAGCAGTTTACCTGGAAGCAGCTACTGGATGGCTACGCCTGTACGGAGTGCGGTCGCTGCAATACGGTCTGCCCGGCTACGAATACCGGTAAGCCGCTGCTGCCCAAGGAGATTATCCTGGGCGTCAAGGAGTCGCTGCTCGACCGCCGTCATGAGATCGTGGGTGAGCCGAATCTTTTCCAGAAGCTGCCGCTGGCCGATGTGCGCGGCGGCAACGGCCATGAGGAGATTCAGCCGCTCGTGGGCGGGGTGATCAGTAAAGAGGCACTCTGGGCCTGCACTACCTGCGGCGCCTGTATGGAGATCTGCCCGGTTTCGATCGAGCATGTGCCCAAGATCGTGGATATGCGGCGCTCTCTGGTGATGGAGGAGAGCGATTTCCCTCCCGAGGTGACGTCGCTGTTCAACAATATCGAGCGCAATGGCAATCCGTGGGAGATCAGTAACGATCGCCGCGCGGAGTGGGCCGCGGGCCTGGGTGTGCCGCTGATGGCGGAAAACCCCGATGCCGAGGTGCTCTATTGGGTCGGCTGCATGGGGTCTTTCGATCAGCGGAACCGGAAGGTGGCGACAGCGCTGGTGAAGATTCTGAAGGCCGCCGGGGTGAATTTCGCTATCCTCGGCCCCGAGGAGTCCTGCACGGGCGACCCGGCTCGCCGCATCGGCAATGAGTACCTCTGGCAGATGATGGCCCAGCAGAATATTGAGGTGCTCAATAGCTACGGCTTTAATACCGCTCAGACGGAGACCGAGACCGCCCACAATGGCCACGGCCATAACGGCCAGACCGCCCGCCCACGGACTATCATTACGGCTTGCCCGCACTGCTTCAATACGATTAAGAATGAGTATCCACAGCTCGGCGGCCACTATGAGGTGATCCACCATAGTGTTTTCATCGATCGCTTGATCAAGGAGGGCCGCCTGCAGCTCCCCACCGGCTTCGATCAGCGTAAGCTGACCTACCACGACCCTTGCTATGTTGGCCGCTATAATGGGGTCTACGATGAGCCGCGCCGCGTGTTGACGGTGCTCAATAGCAACGGGGTCACGGAGATGCGCCGCAACCGCAATAAGAGTTTCTGCTGCGGCGGCGGCGGCGGTCGCGCCTGGATGGAGGAGCGCCTCGGTAAGCGGGTCAATCAGACGCGCGTCAATGAGGCTCTGGAGACAGAGGCCGAGGTGCTGGCAGCGGCTTGCCCGTTCTGTATTATGATGTTTGAGGATGGCGTGAAGGGCGTGGAGGCGGAGGAGCGCCTCCAGGTCGAGGATATCGCGGAGATCGTGGCCCGCGCCCTGGAGGAGGCCGCTACACCTGCCCCGGCTCGCACCGGTCAGTAGCTCCCGTCTCTGCCCCGTTCAGTCCCTTTCATTCTCTCTCCTCCATTGTCTCTCCTTGAGGCGCCCCGGTTAACTGCACTGGGGCGCTTTCTTCTCTCTCTAGAGACACTGTTAGAGCTGTGTTAGAAGATTGTCAGAAAACCGTTATATGACTTGACATTTTTTGTGAGATGGACTATACTATGGTCGGACGAATGAAAGAGCGGGTGCCGGCGGACGCTGGAGGCGGTTGCCAGGGCGGTGACTGGGCTGAGCTGGCGCCTATCCATCCGGCTCCGCCCGGCAGGTGAGGTGACGGTCAATGGGTTGGGTTAGTCGTGGTGGGAGGTTGCGGGCTTCTTCTTCTCAGAAAGAGACGGATGTGGGTCAGTACGGAGGTGTGAGCAATGACAACACTGCTACCGTTTGATCCTTTCCGCGAGGCGCTGAGCCTGCGCAAGGCGATTGATCAGCTCTTTGAGCAGAGCTTCGTTCGTACTGGTTGGCCGCTGGTGGGTCGCCAGAGTCCAGTTGCGCAGCTGGATGCTTACGAGACGGAGCAGGGGTATCGGGTGCGCATGCTGGTTCCCGGCGTGAAGCCGGAGGAGCTGGATGTGAGTATTCAGCAGAATACGTTGACGCTCAAGGGCCAGCTGCCGGCCTTTGTTGGCCCCGATGAGCAGGTGCACTGGCTGGCTCAGGAGATTACGCCTGGCCACTTTGAGCGTAGCTTGACGTTCCCGAAACCCATCGATGCCGATCACGTGGAGTGTACTTACGAACACGGCGTGCTGACACTCTGGCTGCCTGTTAGGGAGGAGAATCGTCCGAAGCACATCAGTGTACGCAGCGGCTCCGATCAGCCGCTGACGGTTGAGTCAAGCCTCGCCCGGTGATCGCTCGCTCATTCATCAGCTGAGATAGCGGCAGGCAGGGGCCGCTCCAAGCAAGGAGCGCCGCCCCTGTCCTCCGGCGCGTGGCTTGAGCGGCCCCCGCTTTATCGGGCGCTGTCCTTGTCTGGTCTGGTCTGGCCTGGCTGACGAACGGCTTTCGCCAGGCTGTCTCTCTCACTCGTTTCCTTGTTTTGTCCATCGTCTCTCAATGAGCTTTGCTCGTTAGCACTCTGCTTCCTTGACAGAGAGTGTGTCTGGTCTGATCTGACATCTCTTTCTTCTGGATGTCTAAGGAAAGGAGGAGAGGACCATGAACGCGCTTCTTGCCACCGGTCTCTTGCTGTTGCGTCTGACACTTGGTCTCATCATTATGGCTCATGGTGCTCAGAAGCTGTTCGGTCTGTTCGGCGGTCATGGCCTGCGTGGCACGCAGGAGATGATGAGCAGGCTGGGCCTGCAGCCGGCTCCGTTCTGGGCCTGGGTCGTGGCCCTGGGCGAGTTCGGCGGCGGTTTGCTGGTAGCACTGGGCCTGCTGACGCCTCTGGCGGTCTTGCTCCCAATGGGTTCGATGCTGGTGGCCATCGCCAGGGTGCACTGGGCTAAGGGCTTCTGGAACAGCCAGGGCGGCTTTGAGTTCAATCTGACCCTGCTGATGATGGGCGTCGTACTCGGCCTGACGGGCGCCGGTAGCTTCTCGCTGGACCAGCTGCTCACTTTCGCTCCGCCTCAGCCGCTGACCTTCTTGATCGGACTGGTGGTTCTGATCGCGCTGCTGCTGATCCTGATCCCGCTGGGCAATCTGCTGGCCCGGCGTTCGCAGGAGCCAGCCCAGGGCGCTATCCAGCCCTGATCAGCACAGACGGGAAATCCGCGAGTCTCGGGGAGACTGCCGGGCAGGGATCTTCCTCCTACCACCTCCTGCCCGGCACAGGTTTTTTTGGGCAGAAGAATGGGGACCTCACCACCTCAACAGCGGAGTTCTGGCTAGCTAGCTCGCTAGCGAGGCTCCCTGTTCGTGTGCTGTGCTGCGCTACGGAGCGGACCGTACCAGCGATTCCACCCAGGTTCGCTGCTGACTTACTCCTGGCGCTCGGAAGCCGTGGGTTGCAGCGGCGCGCTGGTGAGACCCGTCAGCTGTGGACCTTTATCGGCCCGTACCAGTGAGCAGGCTATGGCCAGCACACAGATCAGGGCCGAAGCCAGAAAGGCGTGATCCATCGCGGCGGTAAAAGCCTGGGCAATGGCGGGCGCCAGATGCCCGACAGTGCCCAAAAAGACGCTGGCCACCAGGGCTGGCGGCATGGAGACAGCAGCGACGTCCAGGGCGACGGCGAAGCTGAAGATCATACCTACGTTGCGCAGGGTGTTGAGGGTGGCAGAGGCAACGCTCAGATGGCTGCGCGGGGCCGCACTCATGGCGGTGCTGGTGTTCGGCGACCAGAAGAAGGAGCCGCCGATGCCCATCAAAGCCAGAATGAGAGCCAGTTGCCAGTAGGGCGTGGTCGGCGTCAGCAGTCCCAACAGCACCAGGGCGAGCGCCTGGATAGCCAGGCCGATGGTGGCCGGTATGGCCCCACCGATCCGATCAGCCCAACGCCCCCCAAGCGGCCCCACCAAGGAAATGAAGAGAGGCAGCGGGAGAATGAGCAAGGCCGCTACCAGCGGCGAGTAGCCACGCACACCCTGCAGATAGAAGATGACGAGAAAGTTGACCGCGAAGACGGCTAGCGATTGGAGCATGGCCGCTAGAACCGAGAATGCGTAGACGCGGTTGCTGAATAGCTGCAGGTTCAGCATGGGAGAGGCATAGTGACGCTCGCGCCAGAGGAAGGCGAGTAGAGCTATCAGGCCAATGAGAAGGAGAGCCACAATGAGCGGCGAGCGCCAGCCAACGCTGATGCCTTCCAGAAGGCCAAAGAGGAGACCCACCAGACCGATGCAGAAGAGCAGGGCTCCAAGGATGTCGAAAGGCTCGCGTCGCTGACGCGGAGCAATCTCGTGCAGGAGAAAATAAGCGGCGAGCATCGCTATCAGACCAACGGGCAGATTGACCAGGAAGATCCAGCGCCAGCTGGCAAGCGAGAGGATGAGACCACCAAGGACAGGACCAAGCACACTGCCAGCCCCCCAGGTAATGGAGTTGAAGCCCATCGCTGTGCCACGCTCGCCCGGCGGAAAGACTTCGGTGATGATGGCCATCGCATTGGCGTTGAGCATGGCCCCCCCAGCTCCCTGGAGAACCCGGGCCGCAATCAGAAAGAGATCGTTGGGAGCCAGACCGCAGAGGACAGAGCCAATGGTGAAGACCAGAAAGCCCAGATTATAGAGGCGGACGCGGCCAAACATGTCCGCCATTCTGCCAAAGGAGAGCAGCAGCACGGTGCTGATCAGCAAATAGCTGGTAATCACCCAGGTCATACGCACCAGGTCAGAATGAAGGTCCTGCAACATGGCCGGCAGGGCAAGAATAACGATGGTCGAGTCAATGGCAACCATTAAGGAGCCAAGGGTGACAACCGAGAGCGCGATCCATTTGTATTGCAACTTTTTCATGACGCTGTGCCCATCTCTCATCAGGTCTGCCAATCAGACACCGGCGGGCCTTCAAGGACAGTCCAGCCGCAGATCGTGCCTGATGCTCCTGACTGCTGGCTCGATGAGCATGACTTGCTGGCGGCGGCTTTGCCCACTGTGCTGTGCTGCCCGCCCGATGCCGGGCCGGGTGCTGCGAAGGAGCGTCAGATTGCCATTGTCCATTGGACGGCGCCCCTCCTACCCACCTTCTTCATGATAGCACAAAGCCATCGAAGATGATCGATCATATCACTCGGTATGAAGCTATTTGCTCGTATCACACCTTTTATCTGCAAACCCGAGCGCCTCTCCGATGATGAAGTGCTAGAGCTGCTGCGCGTGCCGTGCAGTACAGGGTTCTGGTTCCGCCTTTCACCAGGAGAGGCGCAGCCCTGAACCAGGCTTCTGCTGTGGCAGCCGCGCCTCTCGCTGCTGGATAAAAGCAGGCACTGATTGCTCTCTGTTGCTAGCCTCAGCTAGGCTGAAGCTCGCGTCAGCAACTCGCGCGCAATCACCAGGCGCTGAATCTGATTGGTTCCCTCATAGATCTGGGTGATCTTGGCGTCGCGGAGCATTCGCTCTGCCGGATACTCCTTCATGTACCCATAGCCGCCCAGGATCTGGATAGCGTCGCTGGTCACCTCCATCGCGATATCCGAGGCGAACATCTTGGCCATCGACGAGTACATCGTAAAGCGCTCCTCGCCACGATCGATCATCTCCGCCACATTGTAGACCAGCAAGCGTGCTGCCTCGACCTTCGTGGCCATGTCGGCCAGCATAAACTGAATGCCCTGGTTCTCAGCAATCGGGCGTCCGAACTGTACCCGCTGCCTGGAATAGGAGACAGCCAGATCCAGCGCCCCCTGAGCGATGCCTACCGCCTGGGCCCCAATGCCGGGCCGCGTGCGATCCAGGGTGCGCATGGCAATGTGGAAGCCATCGCCCTCGCGCCCAATCAGGTTCTCTGCTGGCACCTCACAATCATTAAAGATCAGCTCTGCCGTCTGCGAGCCCTTGATCCCCATTTTATCTTCCACGCGCCCCACGGCGAAGCCTGGAAAATCCCGTTCTACAATGAAAGCGCTGATGCCGCGCGTCCCCGCCTGCGGATCAGTCAGGGCAAAGACCGTGTTGACCTGAGCCAGGCCGCCATTCGTGATGAAGCGCTTCGAGCCATTGAGTATGTAGCGGTCCCCTTTGCGCACCGCGACAGTGCGCATCGCCGCCGCATCCGAGCCAGAGCCGGCCTCGGTCAGACCGAAGGCCGCCAGCCACTCGCCGCGCGCCAGCGGTGGTACATACTTGCGTTTCTGCTCCTCGCTGCCGGCCAGCAGAATCGGCATGGCTCCCAGCTGCTGCACTGCCAGCAGCAGGCCCGTTGTGGCACAGCAGCGCGACAGCTCTTCAATAGCGCGCACCACCGCCAGCTTCGTCGAGCCGAGACCACCGTACTCCACGGGGAAGGGCATAGCGTAGATATCCTGCTGCGCCAACAGCTCTTTCATATCCCAGGGGAATTCCCCCGTGCGATCTATCTCCGCCGCGCGCGGCGCCACACGCTCGGTTGCAATTTCGCGAATAGCCGCAATCAGCTCCTCTTCTTCGGGAGAGAGATGAGAAACCGCCATAGACGACGCTCCTTTGCTGGATATCGACTAGAGACAAAGAAAGCACAGGACACAACCATTGTGTTTTGGAATATACCACAGAGAGGCCGCCCCCATGCCAGGTGGACAGACTCCCGCTCCCGTTGAAGAGTGAGCGAGCAGGCGCTGCCCCTTTCTGTGTAACAGACAGGGACTCAGCCCTCACGGCGCGCCCGCTGCTGTAGCTCGTAGAGCTTGCTGATGGCCTCGATCGGCGTCAGGCTCTCGATATCCAGGGTCTTCAGCTCCTCAAGGATTGGATGCGGCTCAGCGGCGAAGAGCGTCATCTGCCAGCCCAAGGGCATGGTCATATCCTTCATGGCCTTGCGTCGCGCCTGGGCCTCGCCCTTGCGCTCCAACTCGGCCAGGATCTCCTGGGCCCGATGGATGACCGGGCGTGGAATGCCGGCCAGCTCTGCCACATGCACCCCATAGCTGCGATCGGCCCCACCCGGGACAATCTTGCGCAGAAAGACGATGCGGCCCTCCTCCTCACTCACGGCCACATTAAAGCAGCGAATGCGTGGCAGGACGCGCGCCACCTCCACCAGCTCGTGATAGTGCGTGGCGAAGAGCGTCCGCGCCCCACAGCGCTTATTGTTATGCAGATACTCGACGACCGCCCGCGCGATGGCCAGGCCATCGTAGGTGCTGGTGCCGCGTCCGATCTCATCGAGAATTACCAGACTACGCGGGGTGGCATGGTGCAAAATATTGGCCGTCTCCACCATCTCGACCATAAAGGTACTCTGGCCTGTCGCCAGGTCGTCCTGAGCCCCGATGCGCGTAAAGATACGATCCACAATGCCAATAGTGGCCGTCTGGGCCGGCACATAGCTGCCGATCTGGGCCATGAGCGTAATCAGAGCCACCTGGCGCAGGTAGGTGGATTTTCCGGCCATATTTGGCCCGGTGATAATAAGAATCTGGGCCTCGTGATTCGAGAGCTCTGCATCGTTGGGGACAAAGGGCACGTCCGGCTGAGCCTGCTCAACGACCGGGTGGCGCCCGGCGATGATGCGAATGGTATCGCCGTCGTTTAACTCGGGACGACAATAGTTATTGCGCGCCGCCACTTCGGCCAGACTGAGATAAACGTCGATCTCGGCCAGGGCGTGGGCTGTGGCCAGCACCCGCTCAGCGCCTTGCGCGGCGATCTCCGCCCGGATCTGGGCGAACAGCTCGCTCTCCAGCTTGTTGATGCGCTCACGCGCATTGAGGATGGTCGCCTCGTACTCCTTCAGCTCCGGCGTCACAAAACGCTCGCTGTTGGTCAGGGTCTGACGCCGCTGGTAGTCGGCAGGCACGCGCTGCTTATGAGCATTGGAGACTTCGATGAAATAGCCGGTGTTTTTGTTATACCCTACCTTGAGGGAGCTGATGCCCGTTCGAGCGCGCTCGCGCTGCTCCAGACGCTCTAACCAGCGCTGTCCGTCCTGAGAGATCGCGCGCAACTGATCAAGCTCTTCGCTGAAGCCAGGCCGAATGATCCCCCCCTCGGAGATGCTGGCCGGAGGCTCCGCTACAATGGCGCGCTCAATGAGCGTGATGACATCTTCGGTATCAGCCAGTCGCTGCAGTAAGGTCGCTAGCGAGGGCATCGAGTGCAGCGCTGCCGCTCCCTCTTCATCGGCGGCAGCCAGATCGGCGCGAATCTCCGACGCCCCTCGCAGGCTGCTCGCCAGAGCGATAAGGTCGCGCGGGCCAGCGATGCGCTGGCGTACACGATTGATCAGGCGCTCAACATCGCCGATCTTCTTGAGAATCTCGCCCAGGCGCGCCCGCAGCAGTGGGGCCGCCAATAGCTCCGCGATTACTTCCTGGCGCTGGCGCAGCGCGGCGAGATCCAGCAGCGGCTGACCGAGCCAGCGGCGCAACAGGCGCCCACCCATCGGGGTGCGCGTGCGGTCGAGTACCCAGAGCAGCGAGCCTTTGAGGGTGCCGCTGCGGCCACTCTCGAAGAGTTCCAGGTTGCGCCGCGTGTGGGGATCAAGAGTCATAAAATGAGCGGTCGAGTAGGTCTCCAGGGCGGTGAGTTGGGGCACGATCTCCTTCTGCGTCTCTTGGACGTAGGCCAGAACAGCCCCAGCGGCGCGGATGGCCAGCGGCAGCCTTTCGCAGCCAAAGCCCTCTAGAGAGACGACGCCAAAGTGAGTCTGCAGGCGATGACGCGCATCGGCCTCACTGAAGAAGCGTGCATCGTAGGGGGTGACATGGCCGGCCAGCCCTTTAAAGAGTCGCGCCAGCGGAGCAAACTCCTCGTCGTCATCCTCCTCCAGCTCGTCCTGCTCACCCAACAGGGCCGCCGCACCGTCGGGATCACCATTGCTGCCAAGGCGGGGAACCGGCTTTTCACTCATCACTGCTGCCAGCCAGCGCCGCTTGCGATTGCTTTGCTGCCCATAGTGGGCCTCCACCAGGACCTCCGCCGGCGCGATGCGCGCCATCTCTTGCTGCAAGGTCAGCTCCGGCTCGCTGGTCGCAATCTGCGTCGCGGCGAATTCGCCCGTGGTGATATCCACATAGGCTACTCCAACGGCGTTGCGCCCCATAACCGCCGCCGCCAGAAAGTTATTGCGCTTGGCTGCCAGCATGGCCGGCTCAACCACGGTTCCCGGTGTTACAATGCGCGTCACCTCGCGCTCTACCAGCCCCCGCGAGAGGGCAGGGTCGCTGACTTGCTCGCAGACAGCCACCCGGTAGCCCTTGCTCACCAGGCGAGCAATGTAGCTGTCGGCGGCCTGATGCGGCACTCCAGCCATCGGAGCCTTCTCTCCACGGCCAAAGTCGCGCCGCGTCAGGGCAATCTCCAGCTCTCGGGCCACGATCTCGGCATCCTCATCAAACATCTCATAGAAGTCGCCCATACGGAAAAAGAGGATGGTGTCGGGATAGCGCTCCTTGATGGCGAGATATTGAGACCGGATCGGACTATGGTTGCTCTGCTGCTCTCTCTCGTACTCCTCAAATAGCACGGTTCACCTCTCCCAGAGACTCTTGGCGTGATGCTTAGTTTACCCCGAATCCGCCGCTTTGTAAAAGCGTTCTAGCCATCCTGCTGCTCATGAGCACGCCTAGCTGTTCAGTCCTACCCGGTTGCCAGTACGATCAGCTTTTGCATATACTTTGAACATCCCCGTGTGGGTTGGAGGAACTACGTCGCGAGGCCCGGCTCTTCCTGGCGCGGCCCTTCCTCCTATCTCGCTCGCAAGGTAAGCTCGTGCATGAGCGTCAAGATGCCGGCTATATGTAACCATGAGCACGCATCGATAGATCTGCTGTTGAACGGTGCACCATGATGACTGCAAACGGGTCTCCATTGAGCGACGTCGAGCTGTCACTCTTCTCCTGGCACCTCCACATTCCTCTCCCGCTGGGAGTGCTGCTTTTGCTTTCGTTCCTCTTGGGCGCACTGGTCTTCTATGTAATCGCAGTTCTGGCCTCGCTCAGGGACCGGCGAGAGCTGGAGCAACTGCGCAAGCGTGTGGCCGAACTTGAGCGAGAGAAGGCAGCAGCTCTGCAGGCGGCGCGCATTCCTTCCGGGCCGCTCCCGCAGATGCCACCGGTTGTGCCAATGCCCGGTATCCCAGGTATGCCCGGTCCCGGCACACTTCCTGGCCACCACCCTGGCCCTCCTGCCGGTTATCCGCCTGGAGCCTATTAAGGCGAGGGCTGCTCCACCTCGCCTCGCTGGTCCGAGGGAGGGAGATCCTGCTCTCCCCTCTCCAGGTGTAGGTGAGACGGTTTCTCTCGCCCGACGTTTGGCCAGTAGTCAGTGGCCAGGGCCAATTCAATTACCAGGATTGGACTGAGCAAGCTCCGCTCCGTGAACCGCCACTATAACAAACAAAAGGACGGGCTTCCGCTTCCCGTCCCCTGGGGTCTTTTCTCCTCTCCTGCTCTGCTCTGCCCCGCCTCCTCGGTCCGGCTGTTTGACAGGGAAGGACAGCGCACAAGATGCCAGCTGCTCAATCAAGTTCGACACTATGCCGGCCAAAAATGCGCTGCCAGAAACGCAGCTCTGCCGCTGTATCTTCCTCCCCTTCCTCTATGCCAACCGTTTCGTTGGGATCATCCTCCCCTTCATCCTTCTTCACGGTCTCGGGCCTGGCCTGCATCTGCTCCTCCGCCTGCGGCGGCTCCGGCTCCTCCAGGTCAGCCAGGGCCGCCGCCCTGGTCTCGTCAGCCGCCGCCGCGCTGCCCTCGACCTCCACCTCGGCAGCAACCTCCGATAGCTCTGGCTCCTCCCCATTGCTTTCGCATCCTGGCTCAACAGCGACCTCATCTGCTGGGTCAGACCGGTCTGCTGCCTCCCCCGCAGACCGATCCTCTCCCTCGGGCCAGATCACTTCCTCTCTCACAGAGGCCCCTTCGGGAGAACCAGCAGCGCTAAACTCATAGAATGCCCCCGCCAGAGCGTGGTCTGTCTCTTGCTCAACCGAGGGCCTCTCTCTCTTCTCCGCGCCCTCTTCGTTGGTCAGATCGTGGTTTTCGTCGGAGGCCGTTGTTGCCCCATCGACAGCGCTACCGACATACTCACGCATGGCCGGCTCGGCCAGAGAAGAGGGGAGCTGCTCTAGCGGGGCCTCACTGAGAGACGTCTCAGACATCTCGCTCTCGACGGTGCTCTCCCGCGTCTCCACTTCCGGCGCGGCCTCTTCCTGCCCACCTGGCCCCTCTGCTGTCGCGGCTCCGCCCGCCAGTCCGGCCTCTGTCGCCAGGAAGATCTCTTCTTCAGAAAGGGGAACCACCTCCGCTGGAGTCGCCTGCTCGGACGTTGAAGGCTCCACTACCGGAGCTTCAGCGCCGTCGACTACCACCACCTCCGCAGGCACGATTGCAGGCAGACTCCCTGCAGTGGCCTCTTCGGAGAGCAGACGGCGCAGGAACTCGTCTTCGCTTAGCCCATTGTCAAGATCCCCTTCTTCACTCTCCGCCAGGGTCCTGCTCCCCGTCCCAGCCTGAGTGGCAGTCTCCGCCGCCAGCAGCGTCCCCTCCTCGATCGAATCGAGCCAGTCATAGGCTCCCTCCAGAGCATGCTCACACCAGCGCGTATAATCGCCGTCAAAGAGGCCCAGCCGCTGACAGGTCTCAAGCCGACGAAACATGGCCTGCAACCATTCCTCGCCACGTTCGCAGAGACGATCGAGCAGGACGACATCGCTGACCCCCCACGCGCGCAGGGTCGTCAGGAGGTTTAACACTCCCTCCGGGGGCTGAAGCTGACGCAGGCGCTCGGCGTTCTGCTCAATCTGCTGACGCAGGGCCTGGATCTCCGCCTGCAAGACGGCCAGACGCTGCTCGGCTAACCAGAGCTGATAGCCAGCATAGAACTCCTCGATGTCGCGCCGGCTCAGGCGGCTGTAGAGATGCAGCAACTGCTCGCTGTTGTTCATCTTGGTATCCTCAAGCAGAGCACGGGGCCAGTCAGTTGGCAGGAGCCTTCACTCCTGGGCCGGGCCCTCTCCCAAAGCGGAGGAGTGGGACGAAGATGGCGAGGGGGAAATGCGCCCCCAGCGCTCCAACCAGCGCTGTACCAGGCGATTGGTGCGTATCCGCTCTTCATCGATGGGACCAGGGCGCCGATCTTTACCCGAGGAGACGGTCAGACGATGAAGCCACTCAGGCAGCTCAAGTTCCTGCAACTTCACTGGCCATCCCAGCTGAGCCAGGCTCTCCTGATGAGGAGCAGAAAGCCCACCACCACGCTGCTCTGGGCCTGCAGCAGGCAACGGTGCCTGCGTAGGGGCAGGAGCAGGGACAGGAGCAGGAGCAGGGGTAGGGGCAGGAGCAGGGCCAAGGCTTCCAGTGACCTCGCTCGTGTGATGCCTTGGCCAGGCTCTCGCACCACTAGAGGAGGGCGGCGGCGAGGGCGGCGAGAGATTCACACGCGCCTGCTGACCCTGCTGCTGCCCTTCCTCCTCTAGCGCGCTCAGCAGAAGACGCACGAGCTGATTCTCTGGCCGCGGCTGCACTCGCTCTAACTGGCCGAGCCGCTCTAGCAAAGCGGCTCGCTCAGCTTCCAGCGCCTCCAGTTTCCGTCTCAGGCTCTGGTCTGTCTCCTGACAGAGTAGCCATTGCTGGTACTGGCCCATCGTACTTGCTCTGCTCACAGCAGTCGCTTGAATGGCACGCGGCTCCCTTCTGCCAAAGTATACCATGCCTGGTCCCCACGAACAAGCGGCACTTTACACGAGACCGTATACTATGTTTAGGTATTTATACCTAGCGATAGGTAAAAATACTGGTACTGGTCCTTGCCCAACAGGACCAGGGCGTGGATAGTCCACAGACCACGGCGGGGGTACCTTTCCAGATGACATATCCAGCAACTCCTCTAGCTCAAGGCTATACAAAAAAAGAATCAGGGATGACGGAGCCTTCTTCAGGATCGCGACCCGTCTTCTTTGCACTGCTGCTAGGGATGGCCCTGATGGCCCTTGGCCTCATCCTTCCCCTGCGCGCGCTCTACTTCTACCAGGCATTTCCCGGCTCGTGGGTAGAACATTGGCTTCTTCTGCCAACGCGCCTGCTTTTCCCCCACCAGCCACCTGTCTCGCCGCGCCATCCCCTGGACGCTCAGGCCCTGCACAATGCTCCGCTCAACTGGCACGACCTGCTCCTGTTCTGGGGAGGTTTGGCGCTGGTCTGCCTGCTCTATCTGCTAGCCCTCCGCGCCTTGCCTCCCTTGATCTCCTACCGCTTTATCCTCTTATCAACGGCTTTCCTCGGTTTCATTTTAGTATTATATCCTGCTCTGACTTCACAAGACGTTTTCTCCTACATTACCTATGCCCGCATAGGCGTAATTTACCATCTCAATCCCCTGACCACCCTCCCCGTTGCCATCTCTGAGGACCCCATCTATCAATACATCTTTTGGACCACTCAACCCTCGGCCTACGGCCCGACCTGGATCGCCTGCACCAGCCTGCTCCAGTGGCTGGCACTACAGCTGCACCACAGCAGCGTCTGGAGCATGGTGCTGCTCCTACGCCTTTTCGGCCTGGCCATGCACCTTGGGGCCACCATTCTTCTGTGGAGCGGCAGCAGCCTGGCGCTTGCGCCGCAGGAGAGCGCCTCTCCGCGCCTTCGCCTGGCCCGTCTCACCGCCACCCTGGCCCTGGCCTGGAATCCTCTCCTTCTTCTGGAAGCCTGTGTCAACGCTCACAACGATGCCACCATTCTCTTCCTGATCATGCTAGCCTGCTGGCTCCTTCTCCGCTGGCAACGCCGCCAGCAAGTGCCCTGGCTGCTGGCGGCCACTCTGGCCCTGGCCCTGGCGGCCTGTCTCAAAATCACCTTCATCGTCATCTTCCCCGGGCTGCTCCTCTTCCTTCTGGCACAGGAGGAGCGGCGCCCTCTCTGGCTGCGCCTGCGTCTACCAGCGGCCATGCTCCTCACGTATGTGAGCTGTATCGTGCTGCTCTATTGGCCATTCTGGCACCACGGCGCCGTGCTGCGCCTCTTCCGGGTCAACCCCAGTGCCTCGATGGCCCGTAATACACTATATGAATTTTTAGTTCATCTTTACGCGACCATTGTCCATATCCGCTTGATCCAGATGAATCCAAATACGGGGTCCCTTCCGGAGAGTGTGGCCCACACGATCGCCAGTTTGCTCTTTATACTCACCTACGCTGGTCTCTGCCTCCACGCCTTACGGCGGCCTGCCTCCATCCGTTCCCTCTCCGCGCTCTTCGGCTGGATGGCCCTGGCCTGGCTTCTCTTCTGCAGTGTTGGCTCTACCTGGTTCTGGCCGTGGTATCTGGTAAGCTGGGTTGGCCTGAGCCTGCTTGCGCTGGTGAGTGGCAAGGGCCGGCCAGCCCTGCTGCGCTCGCGGGCTTTTGCGGTTACTGCGGCCTTCACCGCCTTCTGCATGCTTTCAATCTATGCTGGCTATGTCTGGGGGATGGAGCGCACCGGGCTTCCCTTCTTACCCGGCTTACAAATCAGCTGGCTGCGCGGCCTATGGGGCTGGTCCTTCCTGCTGCTGGTCATTCCGTTGGTACTGACTCAGCGCCGGCGCCAGCAGACCTGGTCAACGCTGGCAGAGCAGCCGCTGCCGCTGGTGAGCCACGGACAAGGGAGCGACAGGCAACAGCGGGGACGTCTGCCAGTCTCCTGAGTTCCAGGCCCGGACGCCGGTGCGCCATCTGTACCTGCGCAGGCGGCGCGCCGGCTCCAGCTCAGTCTGGCCCTGATCGGAGCGGAGCCAGCGAGGGGGGGCCCTGTCAGCTAAGCCAGCCCTTCGCGCTCCAGAGCGCTATTGTGGGAGATGCGCAGGAGAATGCCGATAATAATATAGTTAGCGATCACCGAGCTACCACCGTAGCTCAGGAAGGGCAAGGGAATACCAGTGAGAGGAAGCAGCTTGATATTACCAGCGGCAATAATCAGAGTCTGCAGCGCAAAGATTGAGGTCAGACCCGCTGCCAGGAGCTGGTTAAAGGGGTCGCGAGCTTCCATAGCAATGCGGTAGCCCCGGTAGATCAGCAGCAGATAGAGGCCAATGAGAGCTAGCAAGCCCCCCAGTCCCAACTCCTCACCCAGGGCGGTCAGGACCATATCCGACTCCACTACCGGAACGATCGTCGGATGGCCCAGCCCGAGGCCGGCGCCGAGAATGCCACCGCTGGAGAGGGTGATCAGTCCCTGGACAACCTGGAACCCCTTATTCTCAGCAAAATCCGTCTGGGCCTGGGTCCAGTGTTGCCAGTTCACCACATCAAAGCCAACAACCGCGAAGCGATTACGCACATAGCTGAAGAGGGAATAGCCAATGAAGCCCAGGAGAGCAAACAGCAGCAACCCAAAGAAGACATAGGACTTCTTTTGGGAGCTGAGATAGATCATGCAGAGGAAGAGACTGTAGATCAAGAGGGCCAGCCCTAACTCGCGTACCACCAGGAAGAGGAGCAGAGCAATGCCCAACATCATAAAGACGGGGCCGAGCTGGCGCAACGGGGGCAGGCGGAAAGGGCCAAAGCGCGGCCCTTTGCCAGCCAGAATATCGCGATTCTCGCTCAGGTAGGCCGCGAAGAAGATGACAATGCAGATCTTGAGCAGCTCTGAGGGCTGGAAGGCAAAAGGACCAAGCTTGAGCTGGTCATGCGTTGGGCTGTCGAGATTCTTCACATGGAAGGTATTGACCAGAGTCACGCAGACCAGAAAGAGGCCGAGCACGGCCCAGGTATATTTGTAGCGCTCCAGCCACTGCATGCGCCGCAAGCCGAAGAGGGTGACCATGCACATGATAATGCCCAGGATCACCCAGATCAGCTGCTGCGTCCCCAACGTGGAACGATTGATATCGGGGCCGATGCGCATCGCCATCAGCACCCCCAGGCCGCTGAGCAAGCCCACCAGCGGCAGCAGCATTTGATCGGCCCGCGAGAAAAAGAAGCTCAGCACAATGTTGACTGTCAGAAACAGGGCGATCAGACCCAGAATAGGAATAAGCCCCTGGACCGGCGGCAAATTGCGTGTGCTCAGAGAGGAGGTCTGATCACGATTGGCCAGTAAGAGCTGGGTCATGCCCAGCAGCAAAATCAGAAACGGGATAATGAATAATCCCAGTTCTTTCCAGCGATAGCGAAACGTCATTGCAGCCAGACCTTTCACTGTCAGCAAGTCTCGGCAAACCGGAGCGCGCCGAGCCACACCCAACAGAACCCAGGCGAGCCCATAACCCGCCATCGAACCTGACCAGCCAGCCAGGTCGCAGCCAACCAACCAGCATGCCCTCAACCGACCAACCGAGCCAGCCGGCGAGGATCAGCGAGGGAAGGATTGAGCAGACCCTGCGAGCTAGGGCGTGAGCTTAAAAGAGACCGGCCCGATCTGGATCAGATCACCAGGCCGGGCGGGCAACGGCTCACGGGCCGGTTTGCTATTCAGAAAGGTGCCATTGACGCTACCGGCATCCTGAACATACCAGACGCCATTGCGATACCAGAGCCGTGTATGCTCAGCAGAAATAAAGGGGTAGGGCAACTGGATCGTGTTAGTAGGACCACGCCCAATTGTTGTCTGCGGCATCAGGTCAAAGCGCGTCCCCGGCAGCAGATTGCTGGGACCACTGTCGACTACCACCAGATGCCCAACCACCGGCGGCGTGTGCCCCCCCACCTCACTGCCCATGGCCGCCGTCCTGCGCAGATCACGGGAGATCGTTAGCACAACCTGCATCAAAAAGAGGTAGAGAAGGATGAGCAGCAAGATCCTTAATATCAATAAAAAGACATCCAAAGGCATGAGTCAGTGTCCCTACCTTCGCTCGAAGTAGAAATCGTAGCTTCCAATGGTGAAACGATCACCGCTGCGCAGGGTATGCTGCCGTACCCCGGGCATCCCATTCACCGTGATTCCGTTGGTGCTACCGAGATCGAAGAGCATAAACTGTCCATTGGGCTGATATTTGATTTGCGCATGGTAGCGAGAGACGCGCTTATCTTCCACAATAATATCGTTATTGAGCTGTCTGCCGATATTGACGACTGGCTTCTCGATGCGATAGACCTGCTGGCCCTGGGGCACGCGAATGGTGAGCCAGGCCTGTGGCATTGGGGGGGCAGGGCGTGCTGTAGCCAGGCCACTCATCGACGAGCCGGCGGGGGCGTCGATGCCAGGTAACAATTGGCCAGACTGCAACTGGGCCCGCAGCTGCGCAAGCTGTTCGGCGCTCAGCGCCTGGGTCTCCATCACCTCGCCGTCGACGCTGGGATCGCCAGTCCGATGCTGCCGGTCGACCAGCTCGGCTTCGATGCGCACCAGGCCCGGGCGCAAGGTACTGTCGGCATGGAGGCGCAGCACCGGATTGGAGCGCAGGGTATAGTGTCGTTGGCGAGCCAGATTCACCAGATCCTCCTGCCACTCGCGAACCAGAATCGCCTGGCTGGGAGCGAAACGCTGATGGTCCTTGATACTCAGGTAAATATCGTAGACGTTGGGTGCCAGCAGGCGATCCACCCCCTGGAAGACGTTATCCTCCATCGCCCGCTCCAGCTTGCGAGCCACCTCCACCGGCTCCAGTCGCGAAGGGAAGAGAAAAGCAAACGGCCCCTCGATCAGCCGCTGCATAAAGGCTTCAAACCGTGAGAGTGGATTCTGGCGCGTTTTCACCCTGGCTCACGCTCCCTTTATAGAATCTGCCGAACCTGCTCCACATCGGCGGCCATCTGCGCCTTCAAGGCTTCTATACTGTCAAAACGCCGTTCATCGCGTAATCGGGCGATGAATTCTACGAGAATGCGCTTGCCGTAGAGATCAAGCTCGACATCCAGCAGGTACGCCTCCACCAGTGGGCGCTCGCTGGGGAAATTGGGACGAATCCCGACGCTGACCGCACTCTTATAGACGTGAGGAGAAGAAAACACGTCACACATTCCCGCCTCCTCCTCCACCGCCACCCGCGCCGCGTAGATGCCATTGGCCGGCAGCAGGCGATAGGGTTCCGGCACAAGATTGGCCGTTGGGAATCCCAACAGCCGGCCACGATGATCGCCGTGTACCACGACGCCGCTCAAAAGTAAGGGATGTCCAAGCAGCTCGGCGGCTTCGGCGATGCGACCTGCGCTGACGAGCGCGCGAATCTCGGTACTACTCACGCGCACCCCACGAATCTCCTCCAGCGGGAGCGCGCGGACCACCAGCCCATGCTCTGCGCCATAGCCTTGCAGGAAGGCGATATCTCCCTCACGATTGTGCCCCAGACTGAAGTTTTCGCCTACCACAAGCCCTTTCAGGTTAAAGGCAGCACGCAGCTCATTGAGAAACTGGCGCGCCGGCATGGCTGCCACTTGCGGCGTAAACTGCACCACAATGTAGTCCTCTACCCCGCCATAGCGCCGTGCCAGAGCCAGCTTCTCCTCCAGCGAGGTCAGGCACTGGAGTGGCACATGGGGCCGTACGACCGCCAGCGTATGCGGTTCAAAGGTCAGCAGTACCGGTTTACTGCCCAGGGTCGCCGCCAATGCTCGCAGCTCATGGAGCAGGCGCTGGTGTCCTCTATGAATGCCATCGAAGTTCCCGATGGTAATGACGATTGGTTCCTGCGCGGTTACGGTGGTTTGATAGTTCATAATGAATAGTGGTGGCCCTTTACGTTCTGCTCAGTGTCGCACCCGCAGCGGGCGTTTTAATAGTATCACAGCTCTAGTGGTCAGGCAACAATCGCGCGCTTTCTTAACCAGCCTGGGGGAATTGCCCGCCGTCGCCGTCCCGCTCAAGAGCGTCGTTCGGGTCCAAAGACCCGCGTCGGCTGCCAGAGCTGCAGCTCTGGCTTCCAGGCAGCTAAGGCCCAGGTTCTCCCCTGCTCGTCGCAGACGCGCGCCAGTCGTGGCTGTTCTTCCTGCCGGGAAGCGTTCTCTCGCCAGCCTGGGAGAGAGGCCCGAGCAGGCAAGGGGCCAGACTCTGGCCCAGGGGCGCGAAAGCTGTTCCCGTGCAGGACCCGCTGCAGGGTTTTGGCGTCGACGACGAGCGCCGGGTAATGCTGGAGAGCAATATCCAGTGGCCGAAGATAGTGCGCAAGGTGACCGCTCTCCACGGCCTCGGCCAGCTGCTCCAGGGTAATGCTCTCCTGCAGAGTCAAAGGTCCGCTGCGCGTCCGTAGCAAGGCGTTCAGAGACGCTCCACAGCCGAGGCGCTGGCCCAGGTCGTGGGCCAGCGAGCGAATATAGGTTCCCTTGCTGCACTCGATCTCGAGCAGGAGCCGCGGCTTCTCCCAGGCGAGGAGAACAAGGCGCTCGATCACAACTGGACGAGCCTCCAGCTTGAGGCTTTCCCCAGCCCGGGCGCGACGATAGGCCGGCTCCCCCTGGAGCTTGATGGCCGAGTAAGGCGGGGGTACCTGCAGCTGCGGCCCGAGAAAGGTGCTCAGGACGCTCTCAAGCTGCTCACGGGTGAAATCCGGCACTGGCCGCTCGTTAAGAAGCCGCCCCTCGCGATCATAGGTGTCGGTCTCTCTTCCCAGGACAATCTCGGCCTGATAGGCTTTACCGCTCTCGCTGAGATAGTCGGCCACGCGCGTGGCGAGGCCAACGCAGATGGGTAGCACCCCACGAGCCAGGGGGTCCAGCGTCCCAGCATGGCCTACGCGCTGTTGGTGCAGGAGACGACGCACGCGCGCGACGACATCGTGCGAGGTGAGACCTACGGGCTTGTTGATGTTGAGGATGCCGTCCATTGCTCCTTTCCCCGCCGTAGCTCAGCTTCCAGCCTGGCCACAACAAAGGGGATCGCCTGCTCCAACGGCAGATCAAGCGTGGCGCCTGCGGCACGGGCATGGCCACCGCCACGCCCCAGGCGCTGGCAGATCTCTGCGGCGTTATAGGGAGCCGCGCAGCGCAAGCTCAGGCGCGTCGTGCCCGGGTCGCCGTAGCTCTTGAAGAAAGCCGCAATTCTCACTCCTTCGATATCACGGAGCAGGCCGGCCAGATTGTCATCCATCTCTGGCAAGGCTCCGGTCTCGGCCAGGGTGGCATCGCTGGCCCACGACCAGATCAGCTGTCCATCACAGGCCGTCTGCGCTTGCAGCAGGACCCTGGCGCGCAGGCGCTCTTGGGCCAGCGGATGGGTCCGAAAGACAGCCTGAGCGATTGGCTCGGGAGAGGCTCCAGCTCGCAGCAGCAGGGCCGCCGCCTCCAACGTTCGAGACGTGGTGCTGGGGAATTGGAACGAGCCAGTATCGGTCATCAAGCCTGTCAGCAAACAGAGCGCCGCTTCGGGCGTCAGCGGCAGCTGAGCCTGCTGTTGGAAGAGGACCAGCAGCTCCGCCGTAGCCGCCGCCGTTGGGTCGATGATCGTCACCTGCCCACAGCCCATGCTGCTGATGTGGTGATCAATATTGAGCAGCGGCACCCGCTCCAGGAAGGAGCGATGGCGCTCGTAGAGGCTGCCAAAACGCGGCAGTTCTCCGGCATCGAGCGCTATCACGAGATCGAAATCCTCATCCCCCAGGTCCTGCTGAAAGCGCTCCTGAGCGGGAAGGAAGGAGAAAGCCCGTGGCGGCGGGTCGGCACAACAGGGCACCGCGCCTTTGCCCAGGGCCCAGAGCATATGCGCCAGTCCCAGAGCAGAGCCGAGACAGTCCCCATCGGGATGCTCATGGGCCAGCAAGGCCACACGCCGGGCCGGACGCAGCAAGGTCAACGCGCGCTCCACCTGGTCCGCCGGTAGCTGAGATGCCAGAGCAGTCGCAGATGCGCTCATTCCGCCTCCATTGAATCAGAGGTCTGACCTTGCTCTTCTTCCGCGTCCGGCTGAGCAGGCGAACCAGCCTGAGATCCTGGCTGCTGCTGAGCATGCTCTTGCTCGATCTGCTTGATCAGCTCCATGACCTGGGCCCCTTTCTCCAGAGAGAGATCCAGCTTGAAGACCAGCTCGGGCACATGGCGCAGCACGAGACGGCCCGCCAGCTCATGGCGCAGAAAGCCGGTAGCGCGCTTGAGGGCAGCCATCGTATTGTGGCGTTCCTCATCGCTGCCCAGCACACTGACATAGACCTTGGCGTGGGCCAGATCACCGCTGACCTCTACCCGCGTAATGCTGACAAAGCCGATGCGCGGGTCTTTCATGCGCGTGCGTAGCAGATCGCTGAGTTCCTCGGCAATCAACTCACCCAGCTTTTCCTGGCGATACAGGTTTGGCATGATCTATCCCCTTCCTGGGCCTCAATCCTTTTCCTGTCTGAAGGCTTCAATGATATCGCCAATTTGCACGCTACTGAAGCCTTCAATGATCATACCACATTCGTAACCGGCGGCCACTTCACGCACATCATCTTTGCCACGCCGCAACGAGGCCACGCGACTCTCGTGCACCTTCGCTCCGTTACGCAGCACACGCACCTGTGAAGCGCGGGTAATCTTGCCATCCGTGACCCGGCAGCCGGCGATCACGGTATTCTTGCCGCTGCGGAAGAGCTGCAGCACCTCGGCATGGCCCTCGACCACCTCGTGATAGGTTGGTTCCAGCAGGCCCTTGAGGGCGGCCTCGATGTCTTCGATCAGCTGGTAGATCACATCATAATAGCGGATCTCGACGCCCTCTTTCTGAGCCTGACGCAGAGCTGCGTTATCGGCCTTGACGTTGAAGCCGATAATGATGGCGCCGGAAGCGGCAGCCAGATGGACGTCGGTCTCCGTGATATTGCCAACGCCCTCGTGGATCAGGTGCAGCTTGATCTTCTCCTCGCCCAGCTTGAGCAAGGCATTCTTGATCGCCTCGACCGTTCCCTGAACATCGCACTTGAGGACGAGATTCAGCTCTTTGGTCCTTCCTTCCTGCATCTGCATATAGAGGGTGTCGAGGCTGACATGCCCTGGCAAGCTGCTCTCGGCCCGGCGCTGCTCAGCGATCTCTGCCGCGCGCTGCTTGGCTGTGCGCTCGTCAGGCACGACTTCGAGGCGATCGCCGGGCTGTGGTACCTCGGGCAGGCCAAGGATGCTCACCGGCGTGCTGGGAGGCGCCTTCTGAATGCGCTTGCCACGGTCGTTGAACATAGCGCGTACCTTGCCCGCCAACGGCCCGACGACAATATAGTCGCCCATTTTGAGGGTCCCTTCCTGGACCAGGATAGTGGCCATGGGGCCGGTGCTCTTCTCCAGCTTGGCTTCGATGACTACGCCTACAGCCGGGCGATTCGGGTTCGCGCGCAGGTCCTGCATCTCAGCTACGAGCAGGATCATCTCTAACAGCTCGTCGATGCCGGCCCCCGTGCGGGCCGAGATGGGGACGCAGACCGTGTCACCGCCGTAGTCTTCGACGATCACACCGATCTCAGCAAGCTGCTGTTTGACCAGATCAGGGTTGGCCGTCGGCTTGTCGATCTTGTTGATGGCGATGATGATCGGTACGTTGGCCGCGCGAGCGTGATCAATGGCCTCACGGGTCTGCGGCATCACCCCATCATCGGCAGCGACCACAATGACGGCAATGTGGGTAACCTGCGCCCCACGCGCACGCATAGCGGTGAAAGCCTCATGGCCAGGTGTATCGAGGAAGGTGATCTTTTTCCCTTTGACCTCCACCTGATAGGCCCCAATATGCTGAGTGATCCCGCCGGCCTCTTCGGCAGCCACACGGGTCTTACGGATCATGTCGAGCAGCGTGGTTTTCCCGTGGTCAACATGGCCCATAATGGTGACCACCGGTGGAATAGGCACGGTATTCTTGTCTTCGCGCGCCGCCTGCAAGACGGCACTGGTCGGCAGCGCTCCCTGCTGCAGGCTGGTGCTCGTCGGCGAGATGACCTGCGGCATCGGCTCAAAGCCAAGATCGCGCGCGACCAGAGCCGCCTGCTCGAAATCGACCACCTGATTAATGCTGGCAAAGATGTGATGCTTGATCAGGTGACGGATGATCTCCGTAGGCGTTGCATGCAGAAGCTCGGCCAGGTCCCTGACGACAATCTGCGGTGGAATAGCCACCGGGCCGGTCGGGGGCCTCTCCTTGACGAGGCTGCCATGCCGCTCATGGCTGCGCTGAGCCGAGGAGCCAGGCCGTCCTCCTCCAGGACGGGAACGGGCACCAGGCCGCGAGGCCGATGAGGCCGGCGCCGGGGCATGAGTCCCAGCTCCACCTCCAGCTGCGGGACCCGCCCCAGTGTGCCCACCGCCACGCGCGGCAGTGACCCCTCCAGATACCCCACCGCCACGAGTGGCCGCCGCTCCCCCAGATACTCCACCGCTGAAAGCTCCTCCCCCCCCTGCTGATCTGGCCGCTCCTCCACCTGCAGGCAAGGGAGACCGCTGGGACTGTGGCCCTCCCCCAGGCCGCTGACTGCGCTGACCGTTCCCAGGCCCTGGCCGTTGGGCCTGAACGGGCGCTGCCCCTGCCCCACCCTGCTGCGACGGCTGACCCACACCGCCACCATGTTGGTGCTGTTGATGCTGCTGGTGCTGTTGATGCTGTTGATGCTGCTGGTGCTGCGGCTGACTGCGCGCCGGAGGCGCACCCGCCGGCGGCGCATTACGGCGCTGGGCACCTTGGGGGCCTGGCTTGGTCGAACGTTCCTGACCGCCCTGTGTGGCGTTCTCAGTTTTCGGGCGAGTGCCGGTACGGCTGCGCGTCGTCGCTGCCTTCGCCTGCTCGTTGGTATTCGTGGTTGATTCAGATGTATTTCTCATGAAGAAGACTCCCTTCTGTCGAGAATGATGCGCCACAATTGGCGGTGGAGACCTCTCTTCACAGCCACAACAAAGGACTGTCACCTTCCCTTCCCCAAAGGCAGGCGCCATACAGGTGAAAGGAGGAGACAGCCCTCGCTAATGCAGGCCAGGCATGTTTGTCTCAGTCTGCGCACTCTGGCGTAGTTGCTGCTATGGTTTATCCTAGCATAGCCCTTGCTCCGCAAACATTGGCGCACCACGTCTGCCCTGTAGACGAGGGGCTGTGTCTCTGTAAAGAAGAGTCAAGATTGCGTGACACATACAACAATGATAACAAGGAAAGCGCCCACTGGCTTCCCGTTTCCCTGCTCGGGACATGGTAACAAAGGATTCAGGAAGCTGCGAACTTTTCTTCAGTATAGCCTACTCGCTGGACCCTTGCAACCCGCTACGGTTGAGCCTGTAGCCAATTTTCTCCCTGGCCCTCCCTCTCGCCCTGCCGTGCCGTGTGCCAGATGAGCCGGGCAGGGAGACCAGATGAGCCAGGAGCTTAGACGGTCACGGCACGGGCCTGACAAGACCGCTGGGAGGTTGCTCCTCCCGTGGCAACGTGGCCAGGTACTCCTCCAGTGCCGCACGATCCTCGGCAGAGAGCGGCTGCTCAAACTCATGCTCTAGCAGGCAGCGATCACCCGTTTTTTTCACCCTGAGCGCCTTCTGCCAGCAGGAATAGCGAGCGCAGAGATAGGCTCCACGCCCGGACTTCTTACTGGTCGGGTCGAGGAGAATTCGCCCCTCGGGTGTGCGCACAATGCGCAATAGCTCCCGCTTTGGCCTGGTCTCGCGGCAGGCAATACAGGTACGTAGCGGAACGTGCTTCTGGCGCCCTCCCTTAGCAGCTTTGGCCATCATGAGATGCTACTCCTACCCTTTCTTCTCTTGTCAATATGCTGCTCAGCGATGCCTGCCAGCCGCAGCCACGGAGAGGCCTCGTGCTGATCAAATTGCGCTGCCTCGGCCAGGCTTGCTGCAGCCCATCCCTGCTTCCCTACGCCCCCCTACGCCTACTTCTTCGCTGGCCTTTCTCTGGATAGGCCAGATGAGAGCCTGCCGGGGGAGGAGAAGAGAAGGCCGAGAGATACAGGGCCTACTTGTGCCGCAGGCAGGTCGCAGGCCAGCCAGACCGACACGGGCCAGCAAGCTAGTGAGCAAGCTTCAGGAGGCCGACAGGCAGGCAAGGTGAAGGTGCCGCAGGCAGGCTAGCAGGCAGGCCGGCAGTCCTTTAGCGATACTTGCCGCTGCGTGACGAGGAAGAGCGTCTGCCACCGTCATGGCGTCCACGGTCACGGCGGGCGCTGACGGAAGAGATGGCTTCCTCAACAGGTTCCTCATAGACCTCGCCCTCGGCAGGCTTGACCACATCGACGCGCCAGCCAGTGAGCTTGGCGGCCAGGCGCGCGTTCTGCCCATCCTTGCCGATGGCAAGAGAAAGCTGCTTCTCGGCTACCACCACCTGGGCGGTGCGTTCGGCCTCCCGCAGCTCGACACGCAGAGGCTTCACGGGGCTGAGAGCATTCGCCACGAAGGTCGCCGGATCGGGGTTCCACAGGATAATGTCGATCTTCTCATCGTTCAGCTCGCGCACAATATTATTGATGCGCGATCCCCGTACCCCGACACAGGAGCCGATGGGGTCCAGGCCCTCCTGGTGAGCAACCACCGCCACTTTGGTCCGGCTACCTGGCTCGCGGGCAATGGCTTTGATCTCGACCATGCCCTCGTAAATCTCGGGCACCTCGGCCTCGAAGAGCCGCCGCACCAGGTCGCGATGGGAGCGCGAGGCCACAATCTGCAAGAGCCGCCCCTGGACACGGCGCACATCGACAATATAGACGCGCAGCCGCTGGCCGACCCGATAGTGCTCGCTGGGCACCTCTTCGCTGAAAGGCATCAACCCCTCGACCTTATCGACACGGTCGAGATCGAAGTCAAGCACCCACCCACGCGCTGGATCACGGCGTGTGATCGTGCCCAGCCGGATCTCGCCCACCCACTCCTTGAGCTGCTCGTAGAGATGCTCATGCTCGGCCTCGCGAATGCGCTGCAGGATGACCTGCTTGGCCGTCTGGGTAGGAATGCGCTCAAAGATATGCGATGAATCCACTTCAATCGTTTGCCCCAGGGCGGCCTTCGGAATGAGGCGCTGGGCCTCCGCCAGCGAGATTTCCTCATTGGGATCTTTGACCTGGGCAACCACTCGCTTGGTGGTCCAAACGTGGACCTCGCCGTTCTTGTCCACCTCGATGCGCACATTATCCCCGCCCCCGAAGCTCTTGCGGTAGGCTGATAAGAGGGCATTGGCCACGGTCTCCATGACCACTTCGCGGGGCAATCCTTTTTCGGCAATCAACTGCGCAATAGCAGCCTGAAATTCGCTTCTCATGATGCCTTCTCCCTCCCGCTCGCTGGTCGCCCAGTAGACACTTACTGTAAGTTGTTCGAGTGCAAAGAAAAAGTCCCTGGCAAGCAGAAAAGTGGGGGGCCCCCACTTTTCTCAAGGTTCCTTTATGTTCTGCCAATGACCCCACGACAGAAGCCGGGGGCTTGCCCGCAGCCTGGTCAGCTCGGGCTCCGGGGCTGATTGACAACAGCCCACTGTCCCACAGCATAGGACAGTATAGCAGGATGTAGCACGTCGCCGGGTTGACCCATCCCCCCGCACGAGGTGAGGCGAAACGGTTGCTGACCACAGGTCAGTACCTCTGGCCTCACAGGCATGAAGAGAGCACCAGAGGGACTAAGGCGTCAACCCCTTACAGACGGCAGGCCGGAAGACGCATTCCTTCCTCCCTCCCTGAAGTCTGCGGTCCCCAGCGCCTATCTTTTAGTATTATATCATGTCATCTTTTTCAACGCAAGGCAGGGTGAAGAGCTTGCGATTCGTTTCCCCTCCCCTTGATTTTTCTCTCAAGACAGGCTATACTCTAAATGACTATTTAGTGTAGATTTGACACTTTCTCTATCTCTCTGGCCTGGCGAGAGTCCGGCTGGCCAAGGGGAGGAATGGCCTCTTGTCCCTCCTCATGTAGCGGGCTGGACTCGCTGCCTCGCCTCGCCCGCGCTCGCTGCGCTGCTGTTCTAGACGGGGGCCGCAGGCCCAGACAGAGCAGGTCGCCCCTTTGGCCAGTCACTGCTCGTGGGGGCACGCTCTGCTTCGTGGCTTCTGCCTCGCGACGTTGGTCTGGATGAGGGAGTCTACAGATGAGTGAACGATCTCTGGCTCCAGCAAGTTTTGATCCACAGGATGCCTTCAGAGGCCCTTATGCCGCCCGCATCTCCGAGTTCAGCGAGGCCGGGCGCCAGGCGGGTCTCGCGCCCGCCAGCACGGACCGCGAGCGCACCGCGCTGGTGCTGGTCGATTATCAGCATGATTTCGTCGATCCCAGCGGCGCGCTCTCCGTCCCTGGCGCCCAGGAAGATGTCGCGCGCCTGCTGACCTGGTTTTACGCCCACGCCGATCGGATTACCACGATTTACGCTTCGCTCGATACGCACTTGCCTTTCCAGATCTTCTATCCTACCTGGTGGCAGAACCCCCAGACGGGTGAGCATCCCGCTCCGTTCACGACGGTCACTATCGAGGACGTCGAGGAAGGTCGCTGGCTCCCCCTCCGTGAACCTGAGTGGTCACGTCACTATGTGCAGGCCCTGCGTCAGCAGGCCCGCAAGGAGCTGATGATCTGGCCCTACCATACGATGCAGGGCACGCTGGGCCATATGCTGGTGGCCCCCCTCAGCGAGGCCCTGGCCTGGCACAGCACGGCCCGCCAGACACAGCCTCACTATATTGTGAAGGGCCTGACTCCGCGGACGGAGTTTTATGGCATCTTTGGCGCCGAGGTGCCCGATCCTTCCGATCCCTCTAGCCAGCTCAACACTGCCTTGCTGGAAACAATTATGCAGCATGATCGCGTCTTCCTGGCCGGCGAGGCCAAGTCTCACTGTGTGCTGGAGAGCGGTCGCCAGCTGGTTCAGCACTTCAGTCAGCGGCCCGATGTGCTGCAGCGCCTCTACGTGCTGCGCGACTGCATCAGCTCTGTTCAGCATCCCACGATCGATTTCGATGCCCTGGCAGAGGAAGAGCTGGCACGCTGGGAACACCTGGGGGTCCACCTGGTGCGCAGTACCGATGAGCTACCAGCGTGAGGGAAAGAACGCGAGGAGAGGGACGAAGGCGAGAGCGATCTTCTCGCCCGTTCGCACCAGCAGGCCAGCTGCGATGAGGCCCGGGCCTCCCTCTCTGGCCCGCTCGCCCGCTCACCTCATCGCGCTCCGGTGTGGCCAGGCATGGCTCACTGCTGCTCGCCTTCACTAGTCTCGCCCGCCCCCGCGCTCTGGCGGCCCTGACTCTTTTTTCTCTTTCTCCCGATGCATTCGCAGGATCTTGATCATGTACTGTTCGGAGTTCAAATAGTAGGGATTGCGCCGGATGAATTTGCCTACGACGGAGATAGGATGAAGCTTGAGCATCTCCACCACAAGGCTGGGCAGCAATTTCCCGTAATCGTAATGCATCAGGGCAATGATGGGCCGGTTCTGAAAGGTAAAGACCGCATCACAGAGGGCCTCGTATTTTAAGAGCTGCTCGGGCGTGGCTAGCTCCCCGGCCAACCAGGTCATGTCAATCGAGATTCTTACCGCTTTCCAGCCATCACGCAGCGCCTGCGTAATAAAGGTTTGGTGCGTGGATAATAAAAAATAAGGGTCAAATCGCTTCCCGTTGGAGAGAAACGGCTCCCGATCGGTGGAGAGGATGAGCTGCCCTTTGGCAATTAAGTCGTCTACGTCAAGCTGCAGCTTCACCAGCTCTTCACGTAGCTCTTGCACCTGCGCCGGCGCCGCCGCGAAGAGGCACTTCTCCGATGCGACAATCCCCGCACGTAGCAGCCGGGCTGTGACCCCGGCGATCTCTGTCACTTTGCTATAAAGCTGACAGATGTGCGAGCTGTATGGAATACGCTCTGACTTGCCATCAACACTCAGGTCCATGCCTATCTCCACACAATGCCGATTCTTAACCAGCTTGCCACCATTAAGCATATCACACCGGAGCGGGATTAGCACATATAGAAGCGTCCACTATTCAGCCAAGAGTAGGAAAGCTCTCCCCAACCCCTCTCATCCTTTTCTTCTTTGCTTGCTTGCTACTCCCACCCGATGCCCTTGGTCTTTCTCCTGAAATATTGTACGCAGCCCTGCGACCAGTTGCAGCAGTGGAGCGCTTTCCCCGTGGATCTGTTGCGCTTGGGCCAGCACGGCTTTGCCGGCGGTCGCCTGCTCTGCCTCCCTCATTGCTTTCATACTTTATACTATTGGGTGAACGCCTGCCCCGCTCCTCTGCCTGCCCAGAGAGACGAGGCATGGCGCTTGTTCTCGCCTTCTCTTCTCTCGCTTCTATTTTTGCTGGACCTGGTGAAAGGAAGACGACTACGATGCAAGGGACGATTCGTAAGTACCGTATCGATAGTGGTAAGGTGATTACTGTGATCCGGCGCATTCAGGAGGACCTGGTCCCTCTGGTGCGCCGCTTGCCCGGCTTCATGGGCTTCTATGTGCTGAATCGCGAGGACCAGCTGGTGACGATCAATCTCTCTGCCGATCCGCGCCAGCTTCGCGAGGCCGATGAGGTGGCTTCCACCTGGATGGGGACGCTGGGTAGCTCCGTGGTGCTCGTCTCGCAAGAGGTGATTACTGGCCCGGTGGTGGTTGAGGCCGCTGCCGACTGAGCAGTTGGTTGATGATTGGGAGAGACGGAGCGTGATGCGTGGGCGTGGGGTGGGCTTTCTCCAGGCGAGTGGGATGGCTCGACGAGAGGATGGGCAGCCGGGTCAAGTCTCGGCTGCCAGGCCCGTTCTGCCCGGAGAAGGAATTGAGTGCGCTGTTGCTTGTGGGTGGCCTTTTTCGTTTGAGACTGTAAAGTGCGCTGTCGTTCCTGCTTCTGCTTCAGAGGGAGGCGGCCATGTCTATGAGGCCCCCACTACTCTCGCAGCTTTTTGGCTGCCGCTCATTGGCCTGGTCCCCGATCTGGCCTGTGAGCCGCCTCAGTTCGCTGCTGTCGTTGTTTGGCGCCTGGTCAGGGGGCCGGTCCTTCCCCACAAGGGCCGGGGTCCTTCCAGCAAGACCGCGGGGAGAGCTGGCCTGTGCTCAGTCGGAAGCCTCTTCCACTCCTGAGTCCCTGCCTCCAGACGGCCAGCCAGCGGCAACTGCCTCTCTATCAGTCAGAGACTCCGCAGAGCCTGCTCTCTCGCCCGCCTCTTCCCGACAGCCACCCTGCAGAAGGTCAGCCCTTGGAACTCGCCTGGCTCAGGGCTTGCTGGTGGCCCTGACGCTGTTCGGCCTCGTGCTCTCACTGACCCCCTGGGGACGGGCCGGCCTGCGCACAGGGCTGCTGCTGCCGGCCCTGCTGAGCGTTTCGCAAGGACCTGCCTATTCGCTCTTCGGCGAACCAATCCACTTTACTCGGACGACTCTCTCTTCCGCCACTACCGGTCTTGTGTATGTGGACCTGTATGCCCCTACTGACTCCTCTCCTGTGCTTCCAGGACGCCGCCAGGCGGTGGTGGTCATCGCCGGCCTGGGCGATAATCGCGCTGATGTCCAGTTAGTGAACTTTGCACGCTCGCTGGCAAGCGATGGGATGGTGGTGGCCATCGTGGGGACGCCAGCCCTGTTTGACTTCGTGCTCCGTCGCGCGGATAGCGCCGCGGTGGTGCAGGTCTTTGAGCTGCTGGCCCGGCGCTCCGATATTGACCCCTCACACATTGGCCTGGTCGGCTTCAGCGCTGGCAATGCCCTGGCGTGCTTCGCGGCTGCCGATCCCCGTATTCGCCAGCAGGTGGCCTTTGTGCTCTCTTTCGGCGGATTCTTTGAGGCCACGACGCTGCTACAGGCCATCGCTACCCATCAGTTACAGGCAGATGGTCGAGCACAGCCCTGGACACCGTACTATGTCCCTCTCCAGGCACTGGCTCACACGCTGGGCACTATTCTCCCTTCTCGCGAGGCGGCTCTTTTGCGCTCCGCTTTCGCTCAGAACGGCAGGCCGCTGACTGCAGCGGAGCTGAGGCAGCTCTCTCCCAGTACTCGCGCGGCCTATCACCTGTTAGCTGGCGATCAGCCAGGGCAGGTGGCGGCAAATCTGGCGGCCCTTTCTCCACAGATGCGCGCGCTGCTCGCTCAGCTTTCACCGGCAAGCGTGGTGTCTGCGATCGAGGCGCCGATCTTCTTGCTGCACGACCGCAGCGATGCCTATGTGCCGTTTACGGAGACACGAGCCTTCGCCGACGCACTCCAGCAGCTGCATCATCCCTACGATATGGCCGAGTTTGGAATTTTTCAGCATGTTGAGGTGCGAAGTGGTCTCAGTCCGCTGCAAGTGCTTGGCGATAGCAGCCGCCTGGCAACTATTGTCTGGAAGATCACGCTCGTTGGTTCTTGAGAGAGAGGCGCAGGAGGTTTGCAATGACGCTCTGGCTGGCGCTGGCTTTGACTGGTCTCTGGCTGCTGATCGGGCTGCTCTGCGGTCTGCTTGGCGGCGTGGCTCACCCGCGTTGGCGTCAGGCTGGCTGGCGCTTCCGGTTGTTGCTCTTGGGGCTGGCGATGGCAGGAGCAGTGCTTTCGGCCTGGCCGGCGGTCTGGCTGCTGGGGAAGCTGGCAGCGAGCGCGCTGGCACTCGGCTGCTCCGCGCTGGTGACGCTGGCAGTCCCCCCCTGGTTAGCCTCTCATGTGGCGCTCGCTTCTGCTGAGAAGCAGCCCCCTCCCAGGGAGGGGCAACCCCAGGCGCCTGCTGGCTGAGGATGGAGGGAGCGGGCGACGAGAAGGCCTGTCCGGCGCTCCTCTCCTGCCAGGTCGCCCGCTCGGCTCGTTCTCCTCTTTCTTTTGCCCCTCTCCGAAAACGGTAAGACCCATCCCACTCCGCTTTGGAAGGCCCACGAGAAGTTGATTGCCGCCGGCCTGATGGCGATCGCGGCTCTGTGGAGCGGCATCTTTCCCCCCGCACAGCGTGCTGGCCAAGTGGCCTGAGCATTGGGTCCAGCAGCCTGATGAGTCTGAGCCTCTGCCGCTGCTCAGCAGTCAGGCGCCTGGCGCACCACGCCAGCCGGCCACGGTCCTGCCTGCTTCCCATTGGGAGCAGAGAGGTGCAGGCTTCAGGACTGGTCGCCTTTGTAGGTAAGGATGCGGCCCCAGACGCTCTTCGTGCCCCAGATACCTGAGCGCAGGCACTCCAGCTGGACGATCTGGCTGTGATCGACGAAGAGGTTGACCTCGGGACCGTAGTTTTTGATGTACCAGGTGAAGACCTCGGGGTCGGCGGCCTCGAACATCACCTTCTCAAGGCCAAGCTCGGCGATGATCCTGGCTACGGCATCGGTCCGCCAGGTCTTGACGTTCTCTGTGATCCCCTCGGACTCGATCATGATCATGTAGGCCCCGGCCTCCAGGAAGCGCCTGGCCTGAGCAATGGCCCAGCCCACATCGCGCGTCCCCTCAGCCTCCAGTTCCTCAGCGCTGGTCGCCCCACCAGCGCCGAATTGGATGCCCACCTCGGGCTTGGCCTTCAGACCCTCTTTCTGAACCTTCTCCACCAGGCGCAGCCAGTCATCAATGGGGATGGTAATGAAGCCGCTGGAGATCTCAATAATGTCGAAGCCCAGATCGCGGCACTCTTTAATATAGCGATCCACCGCCTGCGCCCCCTGAGTGAGGACGTACTCGATGAATCCGCCGGTCGAGACCAGCACATTGTAGCGATGGGCGGTCTCGTTCAGCTCGCGTACCGCCCTGGGTGGCATGAGGGTGAAAGAGCCGCCGGCGTACTTGAGCGAGTCGACGTACTCGCCCATTGTCTCCAGCACGTCCTCCAGGTAGCGCTTCCCCATCGCCGTGTAGTAGGGGCCACGAATCTCAGTAATACCGCGCGTCCGCGGCTTGCTCTGCCGCTCATTCATGCGTAAGAAGGTAAAACCACGCTCTGCCATTGTCTCCCTCCTTGTCTGATCGCTCGCTGACTATTGCTTGCCAGGTTTGCTGGCGTACCACTCGGGCCAGCGCGGCAGAGGCAGGCCGCAGCACAGACCAGCACGTCAGACCAGTCTCTCGACTGTCTTCTGGCTGCTGGCCCGCCCGGGCCTGCCCAGCCTGATGCGCTGCTCGCGTTAGAGAGCTGGCCCGCCGGAGGCCGGCAGGCGCACCTGCGCCAACAAGGCTGTGAGCTGGCGCACTGGCACCTCATCCAGATGCTGCGCTGTCTCAGCAATGGAGCGCCGCAGCTCGCTGTCGGTGTAGGGTGCCGCCAGACTCTCAAACTTCTCCAGGGCCTGCTCCCAGCTCAGCGGGCGGCTGTAAAAGCCCGGATAGTCGGCAATTTCCAGATCATAGCGCCGCCCATCGGTCAACAGGACCCGGATGCGACAGGGCATTTCAGCGGGGAAGCGAGCACTGAGATCGTCGGCGGGCCGCACCTCGATCTTGCGCAGCAGGGTCTGCACATCGCTGGCCGCAATGCGCTCGGGTCGATACTGCTCGGGGGTCACCTTGCCATCGAGCAGAGCCACCGCCACCATGTAGTGGAGGCTATGATCAGCCTCCTCCTTGGTGCGCACAATGCGCTTGTCTCCCTCCTCGCCACCGCCAATGATATGGTAGGCTACATCAAAGGTATCGATCTCAATGCGCTCGATCTGATCGGCACGGAGCTGATGCTGCTCACGCAGCTGGAGAATACCTTCCAGGGTTGGCTGAGAATGAAACTCAGCATTGTACTTCTTAATGCTGGTGCGCAGGACAATCTCCAGGTTCTCGCGCGACCAGTCGATCGTAAAGCGTCCGGCGATGCTCTCCATAAAGCCCTTATTGCCTTCAAAGACCTCAGCCGGCCCGGTCATGCCGCGCATGGCCAGGAAGGTGGCGTGGGTAGCAGCATGGGCGACCGCCGGGTAAGCCAGGCCTTTCCAATGGGAGATGCTCCCCGTGCGGGTCACGCGCAGGGCGTTGTAAGCGGTACCGCTGATGGCAATGGCATTGGCTGTGCGCTGGGCATCGAGGCCCAGGGCGCGCGAGACGCCAGCCGCCACGGCATAGGTGCCTTCGACGGTATGGTCAAAGCCCTTCGCCCGGACTGGCGCCACCTCTGACAGCCGGCACTGCACCTGATAGGCCACCGCCAGGGCCGTCAAGAGGTCCTTACCACCGCGATCAGCATATTCGCTGGCCGCCAGGACAGCCCCCAGATTATCGCTGGGATGGCAGCTCTCCCCTTTGGCAATAAAGGTATCGTTATAGTCGAGATAGCGCACCAGAGCGGCATTGTAGAAAGCCGCCCGGTCGGGCGCCGTGCGGCCTCCCGCAATCAAGGTCGACAGCGGATTTCCCCCGAAGTCTTTGATCTGCTCGCGCAAAATAGCCAGAGGTCGCCCCTCCAGGGCTCCAATGGCACAGCCCAGCGAGTCGAGCACGCGAATCTTCAACTCACGGCGCGCCTCCGCCGAGATATCCTCATAGCTGCTGCGTACTACAAAGTTCGCTAGCTCTTCAACGAGCGTCATGGTTGCTGACCTCCTTCCCAATGCCAGCACTCCCAAAGGGAATGGCTGGTTTCATCTGCGCCTTCACTCAAGGTCTGGGCGACTCAGCGCCGACACCGTTGTGGCGCTAGTGACGCTGTTCTTGCCGCTCTGAGCTTGCCATGCTGGCAAGGCCAGCGGCACTGGCGGTATGCCCCATATCGTAGGAGGCACGTCGCGCGGCTTCACAGACCAGAGGAATGGCTCGCTCCCGTTGCTCTGGCCCAAGACGCGCGGCGGGTGCGACGAGCGTAAGGGCCGCCACTACCTGGCCACCTCGATCAAAGATGGGAGCAGCCAGGCCCGCCACTCCGGCAACCCGCTCTCCTTCACTGTAGGCCCACCCCTGGCGCCGCACCCTCTCCAGCTCGGCCACAAAGCCCCCCACATCCCAACCCCTTTCTCCAGCCGCCCGCTCGCTGTCAAAGCGCTCGCGGCTGGCATGCGCCAGCGCCAGGCGCTCTTCATCAGGGAGCCAGGCCAGCAAGATCTTACCGGCAGCACCGCGATGCAGCGGCAGCGGGGCCCCGATCTCGGCAAAGGGACGCAAATTGTGGGGGCTGCGCACAACCTCGATGACAACCCTGGCCTCATGCTGACGAATGTGCAGCTCGGCATTCTCTCCTGTCTGGCTATTGAGCCAGGTGAGATGAGGCAGGGCCTGCCTGCGTACGTCAATGCTTTCAGCAACTAGCAAGCCAAGACGCAGCAGAGTCAGCCCTAGACGAAAGCGCGAGCCTTCCTTCATAAGTAGCCCATGCTCGGCCAGGGCCTGAGCCAGCCGATAGACTGTTGGGAGCGGCAGCCCAGTCCTCTCAGCAATTTCCTGGGGCAGGAGAGCGCTCTCCCCCCGCGGGAAGGCCTCTAGAATGGCCATCGCCTTGTCCAGGACCCCGACCCGTGTCGCACGCGCCTCCTCTGAGGGCATTCCTTCAGCGCCTCCTTTCCACATAGTGGAATATCATCCACATAATGGATACCTTAGTATAGCACGGGATGGCAGCCCTGTCAAATGGAGGGCCGCCGCTATCTCTCGACGCCGGCGTCGCCCCTTTGCTATAATGGGGGCCGGTAAGGGCAGACCTGAGTGGCAATATTGTCTGTAAGGAGCATACGATGAGCATACTGGAAAGCATTCAGCATGGGCTGGAAAAGGCAGCTCAGCAGGCAGCTCGTCTGGCCCGTATTCAGCATCTGCAGCTGGTGCTGAATGATCTGAGCTACAAGGCAAGCCTGGAGCACCGGACGCTATCCAACCAGGTCATGGAATTGTATTTCAACGGGAAACTGAGCCAGGGCGAGCTGCTGCCACTCTGTCAGAATCTCGCCACCCTGGAGCAGCACATCAAAGAAATCCAGCAGGAGCTGGAGCGCCTGCATGGCGAGGGACAGGAAGAGGCTGGCATCGCACCCGCCGAAGCGACCGGGCCTCTGCCCCCTGGTCCATCGGCCAGCAACGACGCAGCTCCCCCTGCGGTTTATCCAGCGTATTCTCCGCCATTGCCGCCGGCAGCAACCTATCCCGTCGGCGGCCCGGTCGCCTACCCGCCACCATTGGCCACGCCCATGCCAACAGGGCCTGCTCCCAACCCAGGTTATGCCCCGCCGGGTTTCGTTCCACCACTGGCGAGCGTTCCCGCGGCAGTCGCTGCGCCTCCCAGGGATGGGACTACCGTCGTGGCTCCCCCACCAGTTCCTGGGAGCGCAGCTATGCCACCCTCTGGCCCCGATCCCGCCACCGCGACGACTCCCACCAGTGTGCAGGGCGTGCCCCCAGCGCCCCCCGGATCAGGAGGTCCTCCAGCGCCGCCGACGCCGACAGATGTTCCGCCATTGGGAGCCTTGCCAGAAAGTGCCCTGGGAGAGCCTCACCAGCGGTAGCAGGCCCATCAGCCAGCAGGCCGGCCCACCAGACCGTGTCGGCGCCGGCCTCCCGTCCCCGATGAGAGAGAAAGGCCAATCCCTGCCGCTCATCCATGACACCCGCCCTTGCGCTTGAGGCCAGCCCGCGCTACACTGACTAAGTGAGAAAGCCCCGCCCTCTTCTTTTCAAGGAGCGAGAGCAAGCAAGATAGTGAGCAGCCTGCAAGTGAGAAGGAAAAGGAGCATGTCCAGCAAAGGGATTCCCAGCTTACCAGAACACGAGGAGCTGATTGTCGAGGCCGTTGACGTGCATAAGGACTACGGAGAAGGGACGCTCAAGGTCCAGGCGCTGCGTGGGATCAGCCTCCAAATCCGCCGGGGCGAGGTTGTCGCTATTATGGGTCCAAGCGGCTGCGGTAAGACAACGCTGCTGAATTGCCTCAGTGGCCTGGATCGAGCTACCTCCGGCACTATCCGTATTGCAGGCCAGGATCTTCAGGAATTGACCGATAATGAGCTGACTACCTTTCGCGCTCGCTCGATGGGCTTTATCTTCCAGAACTACAATCTGTTGCCAGTGTTGACAGCCCTGGAGAATATCGAATTGCCACTGCTGGTGAGCGGGGTGCCACCGCGCGAAGCCCGTGCGCGGGCCCTGGCCAGTATCGAGGAGGTCGGACTGAGCCGCTGGGCCCGCCATCGCCCGGCTGAGATGAGCGGCGGACAGTGCCAGCGAGTGGCGATCGCTCGCGCCCTGGCTACTCGCCCAGCGATCGTCTGGGCCGATGAGCCAACGGGAGCATTGGATAGCGAGGCCAGTCAAGAGATTCTTGACTTGATGCTCTCGCTCAATCGCGAGCAAGGGCTGACTTTTGTCTGGGTCTCGCACGCTCTGGAGGTCGCGCACCGGGCCCAGCGCTTGATCACAATGCGCGATGGACGCATCGAAGACGATCGTTCGCTCGTCGCTTCCCATGCAGACGAAGCCTAGCTCTGCGATCCTGCCGGCAGAGACAGCATTTACATCTTGCACGCCTGTCCTCTATAAGCACAGAAAACAAGTTTCGAGAAATGCCGCATGACGATGTCTTTGGAGAAGGGGAAAGAAGAGGAAAACGAGCCTCTCAGATGCCAAAAACGGGGCCTCAATCGTTAGAATAATGAAGGGCTATCCCGGATCTCTTTCCTCCGCCCGCGGTTGCAGAGGGAACGATCCGCACGAGGATACAGAAAGGAAACACGAGGATACTGTAAAGAAGGGATTGAGGGGGTCCTCCTATGGGTAGAGTCATTGTTCTTGGCAGCCTGATGACCGACCTGGTAGCCCGCGCGCCTCGCTTCCCCTTCCCCGGGGAGTCCTTGATCGGTGAGGAGTTCGCGATGTTCATCGGCGGCAAAGGCTTCAATCAGGCGGTGACTGCCGCTCGCCTCGGCGCCCAGACAAGTCTGATCGGCAACGTCGGTCAGGACGCCTTTGGCGATGCCTTCTTCCCTGCGCTGGCCGCCGAAGGCGTCGATTGCACCTACGTCAGCCGCGATACGACCACCGGTACGGGCGTAGGCTGCGTGACGGTGGCGACCGAGATCGGCCAAAATGCCATTGTTGCTCTGCCACGCGCGAATTTGACTCTGTCGGCAGAGACGGTGCGACGGGCAATGGAGGCACTGCTCAGCTCGGGACAGGCAGCCGCTATGACTCCGCCCGGCGTTTTTCTGACCCAGTGCGAGACAAGCATCGAGACCATCGCTACGGCCTTGCTCCAGGCCCACAAGGCCGGCTTCGTGACCATCCTTAACGCCGCTCCCATCCCCCAGGAAACACTGCCTGCCGAGCTTTTCAGATTGGTGGATATCCTGGTGGTGAATGAGATCGAGGCCAGTTTCCTGGCCGGCCTGACCGTCGATACGGCGATGACAGCGAAAACCGCAGCCGAACGCTTGCTAGAGCGCGGCCCTCAGCACGTGATTATTACGCTGGGGGCTCTGGGCGCGACCTGGTGCACCCACGGCGAGAATGGCGCGCCGCCTTTTCATCGCTGGCAGCGCGCTTTTAATGTGCAGCAGGTCGATCCAACTGGCGCCGGTGACGCCTTCTGCGGAGCGTTGGCCGCTCGCCTTTCAATGGACGCCCCCCTCGAGGAGGCACTCCGCTGGGCCAACGCCGCAGGCGCCATTACGGTGACACGGAAGGGCGCTCTGCCTTCCCTGCCCACACGGGCCGAGGTCGAAGCCCTGCTCTAGCGCTCACCTTCGTCTTCTATTTCTATTTCTCTCTTTGCCGGTTACCTTCACGGC
Source organism: Thermogemmatispora onikobensis (assembly GCF_001748285.1). Lineage (NCBI taxonomy): Bacteria > Bacillati > Chloroflexota > Ktedonobacteria > Thermogemmatisporales > Thermogemmatisporaceae > Thermogemmatispora > Thermogemmatispora onikobensis. Next base: position 81,865 of record NZ_BDGT01000010.1, read on the forward strand.
CAGCCTTTGGACACGACAGTAACCGGCTCATACCTCTCTGCGCCTGACTTCTCCCAGCACTCTCTTTCCTCTCTTCTTTTCCCCACTCTCCCCTTCACTCTTGACCTGCTTCCTACCCCTCTTTATCAAATTATTTCGATATAGATCCTTACATTGAAGAAGCTGATTTCACAATCAGAAAGAAGTGCGGTACAATACCCCTGCATATCGCCACTATTGTCTACATCAATCTCAGGGTAGAAGGGAGAAGCAGCAAATGGGCAAAGGTGGGAGTGGCATAGAAGCGTATGGGTACCTGCGCTGGGTGGCAGTGGTGCTGTTCTGGCTGCTGAGTTCGCTGCCATTGAGTCCGGCTCTGGGCGCAGCCAGTCTGCCTGCGATGCAAGTGCAGGCGCAGAGCTGGCGTCGAGAAGGGGCCGGAGCCTGGTCGTGCTCCCCTTCGCCAACCACGGGAGCGCCGCGTCGACAGTTGCGCGGGGTCTGGATCGCCACGGTGGCCAACCTGGACTGGCCTTCACGCCCGGGCCTGCCCGCCGCCGCGCAGCAGGAAGAAGGACGGCGCTTGCTCGACCAGGCAAGGGCCTTGGGCTTCAATGCGGTGTTTGTGCAGGTACGCCCGCTTGGGGACGCCTTCTATCCGTCGCACTACGCCCCCTGGTCAGCCTATCTGAGCGGTGTCCAGGGACGCAGTCCTGGTTACGATCCGCTGGGGTTCCTGCTGAGCGAGGCGCACCGGCGCAACCTGGAGTTCCATGCCTGGCTGAACCCGTTTCGCATCAGCTTTCACGACAATCTCGCCGCCCTGGCGCCGACCAATCCCGCGCGGCAGCACCCCGCGTGGGTGGTGCACTATGCCGGAGCCCTCTACCTGAACCCGGGCCTGCCCGCCGTGCGCCGGCTCCTGGCGGCCACGGTTGAGGAGCTGGTGCGCCGCTATGATGTCGACGGCATCCACCTGGATGATTATTTCTACCCCTATCCAGTGGGAAAGCTGCCGTTTCCAGATAGCGAGACCTATCGCCAGTACGGCGCCGGTCGCTATCGCTCGATCGGCGATTGGCGACGCGCGAATGTGAACGAGCTGATCGCGACCCTGGCTCAGACGATCCACCGCCTGCGCCCAACCGTCAAGTTCGGTGTGAGTCCTTTCGGGGTCTGGCGCAACCGCCGCAGCGATCCGTCAGGCTCGGCAACCGAGGCCGCGGTGACCAGCTACGATTCGCTCTATGCAGATACACGCACCTGGATCAGACACCACTGGCTGGATTATATTGCCCCCCAGTTGTATTGGCCAATTGGCTTTCGCCGCGCTGAGTACACCACGCTCGTGCGCTGGTGGGTCCATGAGGTAGAGGGTTGGCCGGTCCATCTTTACATTGGACAGGCAGCTTATAAAATCGGGAGCGGCGGCCCCTGGAGCGACGCGGAGGAGATGCCACGCCATCTGCGTTTTGACCTGCGCTTTGCAGCGGTCAAGGGCGAGATCTTCTTTCGATTGAGGTCGGTTCTGGCCGATCCGCTCGGCTTTGCCCGGCGCTTGCGCACAGCCCTCTATCGCCATCCCGCGCTGATTCCGGTGATGCCCTGGTTGGGTGGCGGCCCTCCGGCAGCTCCCAGAGCTTTACAGGCTCAGTTGCAGCCCCAGGGGACGAGCAGATGGACTGTAAGGCTGCGCTGGCAGAACGACCCTGCCGGCTCGGTCGCGACGACTTACTATGCGATCTATCGCCTGGATGGCGTGGCATCCCCTGATCCATGCGCGCTGAAGACTTCTACTGCCCTACTGGCAACCCAGCGGGGCCTGGACGCGGATTGGCAGGTCTTTGTCGACCAGCTCGTGCTCCCGCAGACTCTCTATACCTACTATGTGACAGCGCTGGACCGCCTGCATCATGAAAGCCCAACCAGCACCGCCCTGGTGGTCCATCTTCCATGAGATAGGCGAGATTTGTCGCTCAGGCGCGCCTCTTCTCTGCCCAGCCTCGCCGTGAGGCGCAAGGGGGACGGACACAGCCCCAGCTTGCCAGACTGTGCCGCCCCACGCTTAGAGAGGCCCTGGTGTGGGGAGAGCACAGCGGCTGAGAGAGCATATCGGCACAGTGCCTGAGCGTTCACAGCTCAGTTCAGTCGCCGTTCACCAGGGCCAGGGTAGGCTTGAGGGCGCTAACGGGAGCGCCGGGTCGTCAGGCTACGGGCGCGTTGGAGCAGATTGTTGCCTTTTGCCACAAGGGTAGCCGTGCGGGCCGGGGTGAGCTTCGCCGCGGCTTGCTGCCCGCTGCCACCGAACTCGGCTCCCTCCAGGATGGTAAGAAGCTCGTCGGCCAGGGCGTTGCGCTGCGCGGTCAGTAGCTGGAGCTGGGAGGCCATGCGGGTATAGGTGCTGTCGTTGTCGGGGCTGCCGCTCTCCAGTGCCAGGGTGGAGATGCGCAGTGTGCTCAAAGCAAGGTCACCGACGGGCGCATCGATGCGCTTGAGGAGTTGACCAAGCTGGAGAAGCAGGCCACGACTGCGCCGCACTGTCGGCGGGAGCGCACTGTCGTCCAGCGCTTCGATAAGGACTCGTCCATCATGACGGTAGTCGTCTTTGAGACCGAGCAGCTCCAGCATGGTGGGTCGAATGTCGGCGTGATCGGCCCAGATGCTGCCGTTGCGACCAAGATGGCGCACGCCAGGTCCAACCAGCCCCAGCCAGGTACGGTTGATGTCGGGGGCAATATCTCCGTGGTTCCAGGCATAGGTGGGCACAGCCTGAACACAGGGCGCGTTGCAGTTGGCAGGCCCGGCGTAGATGTAGTAGTCGGGATTGGCAAACCAGACAAAGGTAGGGGCGCGGGCCGGGTCGGCAGTGACCATGTGGAGCAGCTTCATCTCGACAGGGTCGGCCATGTATTGGGTGAGCTGCTCTGTCTTGCCCGTGATGGGGTTGACGGCAGTGAGTTTGCCGGTGGCCCGCTCAAACGCTCGCGTCACTGGATCGCTGCGCCCCGGGTTGCCAGTGATGTAGATTGCCGGAGCAGAGTCGGCGTGGAGCTGGAAAGGAGTGGTAACGCCTTGCTGGGTGGCCAGCAGGCCCGCCATGTTGACGTTGATTTCGCCAATGACGCTGTAGCTGCAGGGGATAGTGACGCCGTCACAGTCCGCCGGGGTCGGTGGCCCTCCGACGAAATGGTCGCCTTCGTCAGCAGTGATGACAAAAAGGGTGTTGGCGGGCGTGATGCCGTCTTGCTCTAGCCGCTGGAAGAAGCGGGCAAAGGCTTGATCATAGGCGCGCAGAGCTGCAACGTAGCCCGCCTGACCAGGCCCAAAGGCCGGCCCTCCAGGGTGTTTGTCATGCACATCGGAGATGTAGGCGTAGGTGATAGGGACGCCGTGCTCTTGCATGGCGGCTACATAGGCGAGACTGACACTGGCACTCATGCCATCAAAGCCGGGAAAGCCGATGTGCCCCTGGGAGTCCTGGATGATGTGCCCGTCAAGGTCAGTGAGCGGCCCGTCGGGACTGATCTGGGGGACGACGTATTTGTGGCCGAAGAGGGCCTGGTAGCCTTGATAGCCCCCAGGTTCATCAGGCAGAAGATCAGGTTTCCCGCTCTGCCCAGCCGAGCAAAGCGGGTTGTTGAGGGCACAATGAATGCTGATGCCTACGAAATCAGCATAGGCCTGGGCTGGATTGGCTTTGACTTCGCTGGCCTCCGGCGAGTCAGCCCCGAAGACAGTGGGGATGTCAGTCCCGATGTTCTCCAGGACCATGTTGGCCGCGCCAACCCCTCCAACATTACAGCCAGCCCGCGTGTAGGGCACCCACGGCGCCGGGGCGTTGACTCCTAGCTCGTTGAGCATGTTGTAGGTGGTGTCGGTCGGCGCCGGATTGCTGGGATCATAGACGGGATCGGTCCAGTAGGCAAAGGCAGAGGCCGGGCTGCTGGTCCCGTCAGGATTGAAATAGCGATAGCTGTTGCTGATCGCTACGCCGTGACGATCTGGGTAGACACCAGTGAGTGAGGTGAGGATGTTGGTGCCAGTGTGGGCAATCAGGGGAGTGTGGTTGTTGGAGAGCATGACACCGTTGCTCTCGATAAAGTTGAGGAGATGGGGCATCTGCTCTAGATCAGAAGGAACATTAGGGTTGTCCCTCATCAGATGCACATTGTCAAATTGGATGTAGATGACGTGCTTGATGCCATTTTTGAGGCGACAGGCCGCATCACTCTCGCTCATCGTAGCAGCAGTAGCAGCAGCACTACCAGGTTTCAACGCCGGTAGCAGGATGCTGATGATGAGGAGAAGCAAACAGCTCGCTTCGATGAAGCGGAAGCGTCCCCCCGCAGGGTTGCGCTGGGACCAGATGCGATGACACATAGGTTCCTCCTTTATCGCTGCAGGTCCACCGGTTGGTCGGTCAACTGGCACACAAGAACAGCATGACTGCGACTCGCTCGTGACAGCATGAGTACGGCCCTTTTCTTCCTCCGTCCAGTAGCTGCACCCGGACGCTGACCTTCCCCGCCACGTCCTGCCCTGTCCTTGCGCTTCCAGTGTTGAGAGCCTGTCAGGTGGCACTCCTGACAGAGAGGCCTCCTCAAGTCGCGTTCCTCTCGACTCTCTAAGGAGATGCAATTAGAGTATAGCACTCTATTGAATAGATATCAATGATCTAAATGGCAAAGTGTTAAGAATATGCAAAATAGAGGCATTCATGCACGTCCATAAGAGGGGCAGAGGAGAATCACCCCCGAGACGCAGGCCGGGGAAAAGCACTGGTAGACCCGGTCAGGCTCAGTTCGTCGGCTACCCCGCCTGATCAAGCAGGGCCGAGAGTCTAGGCCAAGGTTCGTTGGTTGGTTAGCGAGGTGGCCGGCTGGCTGACTGACCTCACAGGCTCCCTGGATGGGAAGCACGGCGCACCTGGAAGAAAGCCAGTACCCGGACGGCTCTCTGACTGGGGTTGCTCCGACTCAAAGCTTAGAGCCTGAAGGGGAGCCAGCGCAGAGGGGGAAAGACCTGCTCGACAATCGAAAAATGATCGTAGTAGTCGCTCTGCCGCAGGATCAGACCATTTCTGACCAGGAAGATGCTGACGCCATCAACTTGAAAAGGGCGTGAGAGCCAGGACTGCTTCAGGAGACGTGGCGTTGTGCCGGAGGCGATCCAGCAGACTGCCGCCTGCCCTTCCCCAAAGAAGCGGCGCGTCGGCGTATACTGGATGGTCGGCATACTGCTGAACCGCTGACTAAACCAGCGCGCAATCTCTTGATGGCCGCGACGCGCATGGCGCATACCCGTGTCAAAGAGTTCAGCGCTCTCATGATAGAGGGCAACAAGCTCATCGACGTCATGAGCATTGAAGGCGACGATCCAGCGATTGATGAGAATAGGTAGCTCCATGCCTGCAGGCACAGGACCACTGTGCTCAAAGCCGTCTCGGTTGGTTCGCACGCCACTTTCTCCTCTGCTTCTCTCTGGCTGGCAGCTCTCGGATGGGGTCATCCTCGTGCTCTGTATTGTAGCGCAGGAGGACGATAAGGACAAATACTCTGGTCAATTGAATTGGGAGCTGCGTCGAGTGTGGTCGCCTGTCGCCTATCTTTACCTGCCTATCCACCGGCCTTCTTCGCTGACCTCTCCTACCGAGCGAGCAAGACCCAATCAGGACGAAAGCCAGGAGGAAACGGCGAGCGAGAGGACGCAAGCCTCATCGGTCGCCGCCTTCTTCGCTGGCGAGGGCAGGAGAAAGGAATTTGCCATTCTCATACTGTCCAGGCAAGGTGCTGAGGGGAGTCCGTCACTGGATGCGGGCGCAATGACAGGGAACTGGGATACGATCTTTTTGCCGCCCCCAACCAGCTTCCCGGCCAGAACCGCGATTAGCAGGAGGACGTTCATTACCAGTTTCCACCGGCGATGCCGTCTTCTCTGATGGGAGCGCTTCCCGTGGGCTTCGGCAGCGGAGACCGAGGGCCGCATGGGAGACGTTCCTTTTTTCACTTCTGCGCTTGCGCGCTTACCAGTCGGCGAAGACAGAGAGACGCCTGTCTCGTCCCCGTCCCCGTCCCCGCTCGACCTCTTGCGAGAGGTCGCCAGCGTAGCGAGCGAGGCAGGCATCTCGCTGTTTACTGCAATCTCTCTCCGTGCAGGTCTGTAAGCGCCTCCCCGCGGCCAGGTCAGATGCTTTCAGAAGAAGAGGCTGATTTGATTGTAGACAGCGCGAATGTTCTGCGGCGTGCCGGCGTATTCCTGGGCACCAGTGGCCGCGGCGATCGACTTGAGGGCGTCTACATCGGCATCGTCGCCATAGGCGATCGTGAAGACTTTGATACCCCTGCCGGCATCTTCTCCTTCCGGCGTAATGCGCTGGAGTAGCTTATCTCGTGAGAGTTGACTGACGTTATCCTGCCCATCGGTCAGGACGACAACGGCTTTGATGTCATCGGTGGCAAAACTATTGAGCGCCTGCACTTGCTCAGCAATGGTATCAAAGAGACGGGTACTGCCGTCCGCTGTAATGGTGGCAATTTGCTGGAGGACCTGCTGACGCTTGGGGCCAACCTCTGAGAGCGGACTGATGACCCTGGCTTCATCGCTGAAGGTCGTTAGCCCAAGGATGTCATCATCGCTCATCAGCCGCACAAAGTCGCTGAGGCCCTGCCGCGCGGCATCGATCTTGCTCATCCCGTTGAAGTCGTCGTTCATGCTCCCCGAGGTGTCCAGAATGAGCATGGCGGCCACACGGCGTTTTTGCGCCTGCCAGGTGCCCTCAATAGCATTGATAACGTCCACCGAGGGGACCTGCAGGATGGTCCGCGGCTGCTCTGGGTCGACGCCGTGAGCGCTGTCAATGGGGGCGCCAATCGCTACCGAGGCCACAGCAGGGCGGAAGCCGTAGCGCAGGGCTTTGGCTTGCTGTTGGGGCGCCAGAAGAAAGGCGCGCAGGACTTCTGCGGCACTCTCTTTGGCCGGCGTCAGCCAGCTACCGTGCAGAATGGCGTAGGGGTGATCGCTGTAGAAGGTGCCCTCTTTGGGGTAGATGGCCACGACGGGAAAGGGGAGATGGGAATAGCTATGACCGTCATTGGCTTCAACTACCAGGTTTTCGTACATGACAGCCGCGCTGAGGAAGCTGGGCCCTTTGTTGAACATTTCGTCGGCAAAGAAACCGGTGCTGTCGCCATAGTGAACGACTGCCCTTTCAATGCCAGCGATAAAGTTGCTGACGCGAGAATCGTTGATATCTGCTACGGTTAGCCCGCGCTGTTTGCCCAAAGCGGCGTAGCTCATGGCAATGACGGCGTCAAGTCCGGAATTGGAATATGCTGGATGGGTGTGGCCGAATTTGAAGCTGCCCGCCTCGGGATGACCATAGGCAGCCCACCCCTGCACATTGGTGCTCAGGCGCGCGATGTCGCTCCAGCCAATGGCACGCTGCGGCCAGCCAAGTGCTTCAGCCAGCGGTTTCCACATGGCAATGACAACAGGACTGCTGACCAGCGAGGGGGTGGCGCTGGCTCCCATGTCGATAAGATTCTGCCCGGTCTTCTGGTGCCAGCGGGCATTGAGAAGGCTGAGCCAGACGCTGCCTGCTGGACTCCAGACGTCGGGCCTGATAGTGCCATTGAGGATCTGCTGCAGGGAGTCGCCGGAGCCAATGGGGATGGCGTTGACAGTGATGAGGCCATCGCAGCCGGCGTAGTGGTGGTTGTTGAAGTCGGCAATGACCTCTCTCATCCAGGCTTCTTTCTCGGAGCCATAGTAGAGGGTGAGGGTCACCGGGTCGCTCGAATGATGCTGACAATTCAGCGGATAGGGGGCCGGCGTGGGCGTGGGCTGCACGGTGGCGCTCCAGGGCGCCTCACAGCTCACCAGGAGCGTGAAGAGCAGCAATAAAGTACAAACAGAGCAGAAGAGGCTGATCCAGAGTGTTCTTCGTCTTCGCCGGCTGAGGGTCTCATTTGCTCTCAGCATCGTCTTCGCCTATCCTTTCCTGTCGAAAGCATGAGTAGCGTGGTCGTGGCAGCATCAGGAATCGGGGGAAGCTGTGGGCCACCTCTCTCGGAGGTGGTGCCTCCGCTTCTGTTCTGGCTTTATCGTCCTCCTATCGGACTGGCTAACTGGTGGCAGTGGCGCTATTGCCGTAGGCGCTGAGCCACTCTTGAAGTAAGGCATCTGTCACAGGGCCTGCTGGCGGCTGTGCCTCGGGACCAAGCTGCGCTGGTATCTTGAGACTGCTCGCCAGGTCGGGAAAAGGGTTGCCTGCAAGGCGGTCGTAGATGGTGACCGCGGCGTTGGTGGGCCGGAAGCCGCTTTTGAGGGCTGCGCGCTGCTGCTCCTCGCCGAGGAGGAAGTCGCGAAAGAGGCGCGCCGCTTCTTGCTGCTCACTGGTGACCCATTCGGCGTCAAGGATGGCAAAGGGATGATCGCTTAGCAGGTTGAGGCCCGGATAGAAGGGGAGAAGAGCCATGCCCTGGCGTTGGCGCGCCTCCGCCTGATAGGTCAGCACGAGGTTCTCGTAGGTGAAGGCCAGATCATAGGAAGAAGGCCCTTTGAGAATGACTTCACGCTCTAGATAGGTGCCGCTGCTGCGCCCGAATTGGGTGACGGCTCCCTCAATATCGTCGAGGTAGCGCAGAAAACCTTTGTCACGCACCTGGTCGCTGGTAAGGCCTCGTTGTTGATGGAAGTAGGCATAGGCCAGCAGGGTAATGCTCAGCAGGCCGCTATTGGACTGATCGGGACGAGTCTGGGCCAGCTTGATTTGACCCCAGTCGGCAGGCCCTCCCAGGTCCTGCCAGCCGTTTTTGAGGAGAACGGTGCTGTGAACGGCCTCCCAGTCGATGGTGCGGTAACGCTGAAGCAGGAGACGTGCGCGCTCTTCCCAGACTGCAAAGACCAGAGGGCTGAAGACGAGCGAGCGTGGTGACAGGTCTGCTGAGGAGGCTACGATCTCTTTGCCTCCGTGTGTGGCCTTCCAGGCATCATTCAGCTGGTTGAGCTCCAGTGTGCTGGCCGGACTCCAGGCGATGGGTCGCAGTTGGCCATTGAGAATGCGGGCACGGGCATCGAGCGAGCCACGCTCTTCGGCTTGCGGCAGGGTGATGCGTTTGCCGCCCAGGGTCACCCCGCGCTGGTTAAAGGCTGCGACGGCGGCGCTGATCCAGCCTTCTTTTTCGGTGCTGTAGACAAAGCTGAGAGCAATCTGCCCGGCCACTCCCGTCGTTCCTCCGCTACGCTGGCGCGAGAAGAAGAAAGGGAGGCTGAGCAGGCCAGCGCCCGCGACAAGGCTCACTGCGCCTGCGGTCAGCAGCAGGCGACGCGAGATGCGTCTCCCTCCCTGAACGGCAAGCTGCGCCTGGGGTCCCTGGCCCGGCGTTCCGGGTAACGGTGTTATCGGTGTTGGTGGACTGCTGGCGGGCAGCGGGGTCACTGGCAGAGCGTTCGCCGGTGGCGAAGTCGCTGGCGAGGCTGTTCGGCCACCCGCGGCGACATTGGGCAGGCCAGGAAGGGAGCCTTTCATGGCACCAGGGGAGCTGAAGCCGGCAGCCAGGATTGCCATGTACATGGCCGCGGCAGTTTGATAGCGCTGCGCTGGATCTTCAGCCATCGCTGTCAGGATGATCTCCTCGCTGGCGGCAGAGATTCGCGGGTTCAAGGCGCGTGGGGCCTGAAAGAGACTAGGATTAAGGCGCCTGGTCGGAGCGTCAAGGGGTAGCTCGCCGGTGAGGAGCTCGTAGAGCGTGGCCCCCAGGGCGTAGATGTCCGAACGCGCATCACTTTGACCGCGCCCATACTGCTCTAGCGGGGCATAGCCCTGAGAGCCAAGCAGGGTGGTGTCACGTGTGACCTGGCTCTTAAAGATGCGGGCAATGCCGAAATCGATGAGCTTGAGCTGGTCATCTGGGGTCAGCATGACGTTGGCCGGCTTCATGTCACGGAAGATGATCGCCTGGGAGCGCGTGTGCAGGTAGTGCAGGACAGCACATAGCTCCAGACCCCAGCCCATGACGGTCGCTTCGTCGAGCGGTCCGCCGTGTTCTTCCAGGATCTTCGCCAGCGTTTGGCCCTCGATGAATTCCATGACAAGGTAGGCTTTGCCCGCTTCTTCGAAGAAGTCGCTGACATTGGGCAGGTTGGGATGCTGGAGCTGAACCAGGAGATCTGCCTCTTGGCGAAAGTCGGCCAGGGCACGCGCTTTCTCGCTGGGAGTGAGCAGGGCATCGCCCATCTCTTTGATGGCGACCTGCCGGCGAGCCGAGAAGCGCAAGTCCAGGGCTTTGTAGACAGCTCCAAAGCCCCCTTTGCCAACAAGGGCGACGATGCGGTAGCGTCCGCTGAGCAGGGCACCAGGACTAAGGGCCCCAGTGATCCGTCGACCTCCTCCGGTGACCGCTGACGAGGAGGCTACGGCAGCATAGACGCCGGTTGGCGGTCCGGCCAGCGTGTAACCACAGTTGATACAGAATTGTTCACCGGGCGCGTTCGGGGTACCACAGTGGCCACAGGTGAGGAATCCTCCAGTATGACTCTGCAAGGTTTTTCACTTCCTCGTGAATAGCACGTACAAGCACGTATGGCTCCTCGGCCTTTGATCGGTCGTGATGAGTCGCGCACTCGTGATGCTCATGTTCTGCTTATCCAATTGCCACGCTGCGAGTATGTCGCCAGAGCTTTATCTCTGCTTTACGGCTCTGTTATGGGAATGTAAAGGCTCAATTAAGAAATCAGGATATGCTGACCTGGCTCTGTGCCGGGGTGGAACTGATCGGCGAGTGCGAGGAGGAGTCTCGCCTCTCTGGTGAGATGCAGAGTCTGCAGCTGCGCGCCGATGAGCTGTGTCGTGTTCGGGTCGACGGGCGCCCGTGCCTCTTCCATATCGAGTTTCAAGCGCGAGGCGATGCGCAGATGGCTAACCGCCTGCTGGCAGTATAATATAGTTGCACGGCGCCTGTACCAGCAAGAGGTCTTTTCGTGGGTGATCTACTTGCATGAGGGGGGGGCAAGATGCCACCGCCGCCTTTGCGCTGGCCCGGCTTGCGTAAGGGCGAGGCCGATACGCTCTCGTTCTCTTATCGCGTGGTGAAGCTGTGGAAGGTGGCAGCGGAGGATCTGCTGCGTCTCGATCTGCCAGGCATCTGGCCACTGGCACCGCTCTGCCGCGGGGGCTGACGCTATGAGATTGTGGAGCGCGTGATTCCAGGCCTGGAGCAGGCCCAAAGGCGCCAGTGTATCTCAGAGCAGCAGCTACGCGATCTTCTTGCTCATGCTAAGACGCTTGCCAGTTTGACATTTCAAGGTCAGGTGGATTCCAGTCGCGTTCACAGGAGATTCGAGATGCTTCGCGACATCTATCGGGAATCGCCAGCCGTTCAGGAGTGGCTCGCCGAAGGCCGTGCTGAGGGCCGTCTCCTCACAGAGCAGGAGCTTGTGCTTTCCCTGCTGGCCCGCCGCTTTCCCGCTCTCGTCCCCGAGCTGGAGCCGCACATGCGCGCTCTGCAGGACCCCGACCGCCTGCGCGCCCTCTTGCTCGCTTTCTGCGATACCTTCGATCCCGAAGCGGCGCGCGCGCTCTTTCTCACAACAGACCTCTGACATGCCGGCAAGCGCCTGGCTACGGGTCAGCCAGCCAGCCTGAGAGCAAGCGGGACGCTCTTTTACCTGCACCTTATCCGCTTGCTCTCCTTTTCTACCCGTCCACCAGCATCGTGATCTCGCTCTCTTCAGCATTGAGGCCCTCTTCTGTTTTCCTCTTGCCATTGCCGTTACCGTTGCCGTTGAGGTCCTCGATAATGGCGTTCAGCTGCTCTAAGGCTGCCTGCAGGTCTTCGACAATATCGCCAATGATCTCGTCTGGCGCTGGCAGATCGCTGGCATCTTCCAGACTGCGATCGCGCAGCCAGACGATGTCAAGGTTCACTTTGTCGCGCTTGATCAGCTCTTCATAGCTGAAGGCGCGGAAGCGCTCGTTCTCTTCGCGCTCATGGCGCCTCCCAGGCTGATAGCAGGCGACAAAGTCGTCGAGGTGGGCCCGCATCAGCGGCCTGGAGCGCAGGGTGAAATGCTGGTTAGTGCGCAGGTCGTAAATCCAGAGCTGCTCGGTCCAGGGCCGGGCGCTGGCCGGCTTGCGCTCAAAAAAGAGGACGTTGGCTTTGACTCCCTGGGCGTAGAAGATGCCGGTCGGCAGGCGCAGCAGGGTATGGACGTCGCAGGTGTCGAGCAGGTCGCGGCGGATGATCTCGCCGGCGCCTCCTTCGAAGAGGACGTTGTCGGGCACAACAATGGCTGCCTGACCGTGGGGCTTGAGCAGGGATTTGACGTGCTGGAGAAAGTTCAGTTGCTTGTTGCTGGTGCTGGCGATGAAGTCGTCGCGCACGATGACGCTGGCCTCGCGCTCTTCACGCCCTTTTTCGTTGATGTAGGTGATGCTGCTTTTGCGCCCAAAAGGGGGATTGGTGAGCACGAGGTCGAAATATTCGCCGGGATGGCTGCGCAGGCTGTCGGCGACCCGAATGGGACAGTGCTCGCTTTCGTCGTCGCCGATGCCGTGCAGGAAGAGGTTCATGACGCAGAGGCGGGCGGCAGCATCGACGATCTCCCAGCCGTGCAGGGCTTCGTGTTTGAGAAAGCGCCTCTGGTCGCGGTTCATCTGCTGGCTGTAGTGCTTGACGATGTAGTCGTGGGCAGCCAGGAGAAAGCCGCCGGTGCCGCAGGCGGGATCGCAGATGCGTTGGCCCGGTCTGGGTTGCATGACGTCGACAATGGCGCTGATGAGCGGGCGCGGAGTGAAATATTGGCCGGCGCCGCCTTTGATGTCTTCGGCGTTCTTCTGGAGCAGGCCCTCGTAGGCGTCGCCTTTGACGTCGGCGCTGAGGGAGGTCCATTGTTCGCGGTCGATGAGGTCGACGATGAGGCGCCGGAGTTTGGCCGGGTCTTGAATCTTGTTCTGGGCCTTGCGGAAGATGATACCTAGCATGCCGTTGCGCTGTCCTAGCTCGCTGAGGATGCGGCGATAATGGGCTTCCAGAGCTTCGCCGTCCAGTTTGAGCAGGCTGGCCCAGCTCAGTTCTTCCGGGATGCGCGCCGGTTGGTTGTAGGGCGGTTGGGTACGCTCATGGGCCATTTTGAGGAAGAGAAGATAGGTGAGTTGTTCGAGATAGTCGCCGTAGGAAAGGCCTTCATCGCGCAGGATGTTACAGTAGTTCCAGAGTCGCTGGACGATGTATTGTGCGTTGTGTGTGTCGCTCATTGTGCTTACGTGCTCTCTTTTTTGTTGGTGCTGAGCTAGAAAATCGGTTGGGTCGGACGGTCCGCTCGGTCAGTGATGTGGCGGGCCGGACGGCGGCAGCGCCGATCTGGCTAGGTCTGGCTCCGGCCTTCGCCGCCGCCGGTGTCGCTTTCGGCTTCCCAGAGGCTGGGCCGCGCGAGCTGCTGGGGGTCGAGCGGCTCTGGAGGCTGGGGGTTGGAGCCGACCACGCCACCAGGACCACCGCCGGACAGGGATGGGTCGCCCGGTCCGGCTCCCATGCGGCTGCGGCGCTGCCCAGGGCGCCGACCCTCTTTCTCACGCTGGCGCCGGGCGCGCTCGGCCTGAATGCGCTCCAGGAGCTGGCTGGCCGGCTCGTCGCGCGGGTCCTGGGGGACGAGCTGGCCGCTGAAGGCGCGCTTGAGGATGCTCTGACGCAGGCGCTCGGCGCGCTTGAGGCTACGCTCGATGGCTTCTTCGGCCTGCTGGATGATGGTGAGCCGCCTCTCTACCTCGGCGACAATCTGCCGCTGCTCTTCAAGCGGAGGGAGGGGGATAGGCGTCTGTTTGATATCGGACCCTGATATGCCTCTTTGACCAGCAGTCGTACGTGATCTGCTTTCGATATGAAATCTCGATATGCCGGTGTTAATCGCAAATTCAAGGTAAGAGACAAGCGGCTCGCCAAGAGTAGCTTTTGCTCTTATAATTTTATCTGGATAAAGAATGGCTTCAAAGCATTTGCGTACAACGCCCACTATCCCTAGAAAATCTAAACTGCCATTATAACGAGTGAATAGGAGATCTCCATTTTCTATTGTAAAATTAGTTGCTTCATCAGGTGGTAAACTCAGATATCTAACCTGACTTAGATCCACAGACATAGGCCGCACAGCGCTAATTCTCAGTATTTTATAACCCCTTGGATCAGAGCTTGGCATCTGGGAAAGACCGTTACTTAACTGAGTAATAAGCTGCTCCACGGTGGCCCAGCACCAGCCGGGGGGCAGCGGCGGCAGCGTGCTGGTATCCGGGCCAGCCGGCTCGCGATAGGCCTGCTTCCAACGATCGTCGCGCGGCTCCTGGCCGCGGGCGCGCATCTTCTCCAACTGCTCGGCCTCCCAGCGCGCGCGCCGCTCGGCCAGAATGCGCCTGAGCAGGGCCTGCCCGTCTTCGCTCACCGGATGGCTCGCCCGCCAGCCCTCGGTCAGCTTCCCCTCGACCGCATCGCGCAGCAGGGCCGCCCGCGCATTCTTAAGCTTGATGCGATCCCGGCGCAGCGTCTCAACCACCGCATCCAGCCGCGTCAGATGCCGCTCAATGGCCGCCACTATGCGCCGCTGCTCCTCTATCGGAGCCAAAGGAATTTGAAAGCCCTTGATGTCTTCAGCCGAAATAGAGTCGAAAGTAGTTCCTCCAGATAATTCGGCAAATTTATCGGAAAGTGCTCTGAGAGCATAAAGCACATATCTATTGGAAATATTTCCTTCGGGTCGAAGAGCAGCTAATCCCCTACCTATACAGCATAAGGAAGGAGCCATATTCGTCGGTCCAACAGGAGCACGAACAGATAATAGAATATCGCCGGCCTCAGCAACTTTAAGGGGACTAGTACACCACTTACGCGGCACTGGAAAGAGATCAGTAAATTCGGCCTTTCCCTGGAAAAACGGCAATCCTTTCCCTTCGTCATTGTACTCTGAGGAAGGGGGAGATTGCCCCATGATGATGGTACAGCAATCTCCCAAACATACCCAAGCCCACCCTGGGGGCAGGGTCTGATCGTGGGCATTAGCGGCGGTGGTTGCAGCGGCACTCATGAAGCCAACCTCTCATTCAGGGAGCGCAGGATTGCGGGCAAATCAGCCCCAAACAGGGATATGGCCCGTCCCAGGCCACCGAGCTGATGAAAAGGTGCCATCTCGAAATCTGTCAACTCGATACTCAGCGAGGTGGCGATCGCATCGCGCATCGCCTCCAGCCAGCGCCGTTGCTCCCTTGTAAAAGGTGCGCCGCGACGCTCCTCCTCCTCCGCCAGCCAGGCAGCAAAGCGATGCTCAACCAGCGTGCGATACGGCACCAGGACGGCCTCGCCGGTGCGCTCACGCTCTATAGTATAGCGCAGCAGGGCAATCAAGTCCGTCTCCATACTCCCAAATTGGCCAGGCACCCGCCCCGGCTCCAGGCGTGCATAGGCCTGCACGAGTCGCGGCAAGGATAACTGCCAGGGTGGCGCAGCCAGCGCCTCCGTCAGGCGCTTCAGATCTGCCTCGCGCCAGGGTTCGCCAGCCTCGCCCAGCCACAGCCGGCGCAGAATCGGCTGCTCATGGGCACACTCCTCAATAAAGCGGCGCAAGCGCGCCAGCACTTCCTGATCGTCCCCCACCGTCGTCGCCTGCCAGCCAGCCTCGATCACCCGATCCTGGCTGACCTCATCAAGCACCTGCTCGCGCGGACCCTGCAAGCGCAGCAGCGCCTGACGCAGCTCCGGCTGATCAAAAGGAGCCGCCGCCTCCTGCAAGAGCCGCAGCCGTACCGCCTGCACCTCCGGGGCCTCGGGCGTCAGCAGGCTTTGCCCCGTCTCAGCCATCGCCCGCTCTAGCTGGACATCGGGATCGAGCGCCTCCACAATGCGCCGGGCCAGCGCGCGCAGGTCCAAACCGCCGCTCGCCGCCATCACCGCCGCCTGCTGCTCCGGCGTCGCTCGCCGTGCCAACCGCCCCAGGCGTCCCGCCAGGGAACGCAGCAGATCGGGATCGTTCCGCCACTTCCCTAGCGCAATATCCTGAAGCAACTGCTCCAGACTCAGGCCCGGCTTGCGCTCCAACGGCCCACTATCGATCATGACCCGCTCACTGACCCCCACCGCATCGATCACCACAAAGCGCGTCTTCCCCACCTCCTCGCCCATCACCCGCTGAAACTCCGTCTCATCAATCGTCCGGCTCCCACGCCCCAGCATCTGCTCATAAAAGCCCCGGCTGCGCACCGGACGCATAAAAATCAAGACCTCCAGCGGCTTAATATCCGTACCGGTTGCAATCATATCGACCGTCACCACAATCCGCGGCGTCAGCCGGTTGCGGAAGGCCGTGATCAGATCTTCGGGTCGCGCCCCTGTCGTCCGATAGGTAATCTTCCGCACGTAATCGTTAGCGCTGCATCCCTCGCGCAGAATCTCCGGCATGAACTCCTGGCGCGCAATCTCCACAATCGTATCGGCATGGCTATCATCCTTGGCAAAGATCAGCGTCTTGGGCACCTTCGTGCGCTCCGGGAAGAGCTGGCGGTAGCTATCGCGATAGGCGCGAATAATGGTACGGATCTGGTCCAGCGAGACCACCTCGCGATCAAGCTGCTCTGGATAATAAACCAGCTCATCTTCAAGCTGCTCCCAGCGCACGGCGCGCGTCCGCCGATCGCGCAGACCCACGACCGAGAGCGGCTCGATCCGGCTCCCGCGCTCGCTGATATCGGTGCGCAGGCGGAAGATGCCGTAGTCGACATTGACGCCATCGGCCACCGCCCGCTCATGTCCATACTCCATCACCAGATTGCGATGAAAAAAGCCAAAGGTCTGCTTATTGGGCGTCGCCGTCAACCCCACAATAAAGGCATCGAAGTATTCGAGTACAGCGCGCCAGACATGATAGATACTGCGGTGGCACTCATCCACAAAGATCACATCAAAGGTCTCAATAGGCACCGCTGGATTGTAGCGCACCTGCTTCGGCCTCTCCTTCAGCAGCTCCTCCTCGCGATCAAAGAGCGAACGCTCCTCCTGCTCGCTCTCTAGCTCCGGCTCGCCGCTCAGGATCGAGTAGAGGCGCTGGATGGTGGTGATGCAAACGTTGGCCGCCCGATCGATGGTGTTATGCGTGAGCAGCTGCACATTGTATAGCTCGCCAAACCTGCGCTTGCTGTCAGGAGTCACATACTGCAAAAACTCATTGAGCGCCTGACGCCCCAGATTCGCGCGATCAACCAGAAAGAGTACACGCCGTGCCCCACCGAACTTGAGCAGACGGTAGACGCTGGCGACAGCAGTGTAGGTCTTGCCGCTGCCAGTCGCCATCTGGATCAGCGCCCGCGGACGGTTATCGGCAAAGGAGCGCTCCAGGTTGGTGATGGCCTCGTACTGGCAGTCGCGCAGACCAGTGCGGGCTAAAGGCGGGAGGCGCCGCAGCCGCGCGCGCAGCGTCTCGTTCTCCTGCTCCGGCACCCCCTCGGGGGCCTGCTCTAGCCAGGCAGCCAGCGTCTCGGGCCGATGAAAAGCAAAGACTTGCCGACTGCTGGCGGCAGGCTCCAGATAGTTGGTAAAGCGCGTCTCGATCCCGGTAGACTCGTAGACGAAAGGTAGGGGCAGGCGCGCCGCCGGCAGATCAGCAGGAACCCCGTGGCGATATTTGCTGCTCTGCTCCTCAACCCCGGTCAGCGTGGTCCCCACCTTTTTGGCCTCGATGATCCCCACAGCCTTGCGGTCCACAAAGAGAAGATAGTCCGCTTCCCCCGTCTTGAGCGAGGCTTCGCAGAGGGCCACACCGCGCGCCGCGCCCAGGTTGAGAGTCGCCTTCACCTGAACGGCCCAACCTGCCTGACGGAGCAGTTCGTCAATCTGTTGTCGTGCCTCTTGCTCTGGTTTCAGCACTGCATTCACTCCTTGCTTCGTGGGAACAGCTCACGCCCCGCATCTCTTCTACCTCTGCACTTCAGCCAGATCCATCAAAAGAGCACAGGGCAGAAAGGCCCATCATTGCCTGCAACACCCATCAATCGCTCATCTCGTTATTACCGCCTGCCTGTTCTTCGAATCACAGAACGTTTCTTTACCGCCCGCTTGTTGGCGGAAGAGAGCCAACAGAATCAGGCCCGGCTGAAGGTGGTGCAGGCCGTCACATTGCTGTGGGTGGCAGATCAGGCGAGGAGGAAGCCGGGTCGGGCATGGAGCAAACAGAGAGGCAAGGCTGCCCAGACAAGATCTTGCGTCGCCCGCCGTCGAGCGCGGCCAGCCTGCGCCCCAGGGTCTCCACCGCCTGACAGCCTGACGATCACATAGCAGCACAGGTAAGGCAATGCAGCATAGCACAGAACTGGCACAACAGTCAACGGGCGGCGAGCTGCTAACAGCCCCAGGAGGTTTCTCCGGGTGAGGGGCCCCCACAATGAGGGAGGTCCTCCCCCACTCACACGGGTTCCCCTTGGCGTAGCACGCCCGGTCCCAGAGATGTCCGCGAGGCCGGCAAGCGCGATCAACGGCCCTCGCTCCTGTGAAGGACCGAAGGACCCATCCCAGGTTGCAATGCAAACGAGGTAGGTAGCCTTGCGCTTGCTCCCCCATCCAGCACTGAGTAGAATTGCTTATGACCAGGCCACCCCACGTCTGCAGGAAAGCGGAGTGTTTTTTTTTAGTGCATCGACCTCGACAGAGATAAGGAGCGAAAGAAGTATGGCTATCGAGGAGAGGTCTTCAGCGATCAACGCGAGCGCCCTGCAGACGAATCTGCGCGGGCAAGTCATCCAGAAGGGCGAGGCCGCCTACGAGGCAGCTCGCCGCGTCTACAACGCCATGATCGATAAGCGGCCAGCCCTCATCGTGCGCTGCGCCGACATAGCCGACGTGATCACCGCCGTCAACTTCGCCCGCGATCATGAGCTGCCGCTGTCGATCCGCAGCGGCGGTCACAATGCTGGCGGATTGGGAAGCTGCGATGATGGCCTGGTGATCGATCTATCTCTTCTGCGCTACACCCACGTCGATCCCGACCGGTGCACAGCGCGCGTCGGCGCCGGCTGCACCTGGGGTGACGTCGATCACGCCACCCATGCCTTCGGTCTGGCTGTGCCATCGGGGATCATCTCGACCACTGGCATCGGCGGCCTGACACTCGGCGGTGGCCTGGGCCACCTCACGCGCACCTACGGCCTGGCCATCGACAATCTGCTGGAAGCGACCGTGGTGCTGGCAGACGGCAGCGTCGTAGTGGCCAGCGAGCAGCAGCACCCTGATCTTTTCTGGGGCTTGCGCGGCGGCGGCGGCAACTTCGGCGTTGTCACCTCCTTCCTGTTTCGCACCCAGCCAGTCGACACGGTGTATGCTGGCCCCATGCTCTGGGAGTTAGAGAAGGCCCCCGAGATTCTTCACTGGTACCAGAACCTGATTACGACCGCCCCCGAGGATCTCAACGGCTTCTTCGCCTTCCTGACTGTGCCGCCAGGCCCACCGTTCCCGGAGCATTTGCACAATAAGAAGGTCTGCGGCGTGATCTGGTGCTACACAGGGCCACTGGACAGGGCAGAACAGACCTTCCAGCCGATCCGCCAGTTCCGTCAGCCAGCATTGGACCTCGTAGGGCCACTTCCCTTCCCCGCGCTGCAGAGTATGTTTGACGCGCTCTATCCACCTGGCCTGCAGTGGTATTGGAAAGCGGACTTTGTGAAAGAGCTGAGCGATGAAGCGATTCGCCTGCACATGCAGCACGGCTCTCAGCTCCCGACGCTGCACTCAACGATGCATCTCTACCCGGTGAATGGGGCCGCCAGCCGCGTGAGCAATAACGCCACCGCCTGGAGCTACCGCGATGCCACCTGGGCCGAGGTGATCGTGGGAGTCAGCCCAGACCCCGCCCAGAAGAAGACGATTACTGACTGGGCACGTGCCTACTGGACAGCGCTGCATCCCTACTCCGAAAGCGGAGCCTACATCAATTTCATGATGGAGGGGGAAGGCGATGAGCGTGTCCGCGCCGCCTACCGCGAGAACTACCAGCGACTCAGCCAGGTGAAGCGGCACTACGATCCGGCTAACTTGTTCCGCATCAATCAGAACATCCAGCCTGCTCTCTAGGTCAACCTTCCTGCAGACCTAGGGCCTCAGACCAGCATAAGTCAAAAGCGGCGCGCAGGCCAGGCGAGTAGCATCCTCGGACTGCACGTCGCTCGTCATTGACTTCCATTCCCTCCTTCTCCGCTTAGCGAGCGTGAAGCCTGCAGACCAGATCAAACTGGCGCCCCAACCACGGCAAGAGCCAATCCACCCCCGTCTGCCCCCCATTGGCTGTAGCCAATCGGCCCCCAGGCAGATAAAATTTTTGCTGGCACTCTTGCCAGCGATCCCGATCGGACCCGGACACCCGCCCTTCACCTCCGATCCAGTCAGCCAGACAGGCTAGCAGCAGCTACGCCACGGAGCGAGCCACTTCCCGCCCTGTGACGCCAGTTAATCTATGATGCACCAGTTTATTGTCTCGCTTGTTTTTCATCTTATCAGCAGTATATTTGTGAAGAGCTATGCAAAGAGAACAAATAAAGACCTTTGTGAGTAAAGATCGCCTAGCATTCGCCAGTGGTCCTGAGCGGTCAGGGTCCGCAGCAGCCCGCCAGCGTCCGGGCAGCCTGCGCCCTGCCGATCGCCTGGGCATCATCCTGGCCCTGCTCGCCCTCTATATTATCTGGGGTTCCACCTATCTGGGCATGCGCCAGGCGCTCACCAGTTTTCCGCCCTTTCTCATGGGCGGCCTACGCTTCGTCTGTGCCGGCATCCTGCTCTATCTCTTCCTGCGCCTGCGCGGCGAGCCGCGGCCCAGCCTGCGCCAGTGGCTGGCCGGAGCCGGCATCGGCGTTCTCATGCTGGTTGGCAGCAACGGTATGGTCGCCTTTGCCGAGCAGTGGGTCGCCAGTGGCCTGGCCGCCATTGCCCTGGCCGCCGTGCCGCTATGGACCGCGCTCTTCTCCGGCCTGAGTGGGCGCTGGCCGCGACGCCTCGAATGGCTCGGCCTACTCGTCGGCTTCGCCGGTGTCATCCTGCTCAACCTGCAGAGCGGCCTGCGAGCCAATCCCCAGGGGGCCATTGCCCTCCTGATCGCCCCCATCTGCTGGTCGCTTGGCTCCGTCTGGAGCGCGCGCCTGCCACTGGCCTCCGGCCTGATGGCCAGCGCCACCCAGATGCTGGCTGGCGGCCTGGCCCAGCTCACCATCGGCCTGCTACTAGGAGAACGTCCCAGCCTGCCGCCGGCTTCGGGCGCACTCCTGGCGATCGTCTATCTGGTCGGCGCCGGCTCCCTGCTCGGCTACTGTGCCTACGGCTATCTGCTGCGCCGTGTGCGGCCCGCTCTCGCCACCAGCTACGCTTATGTCAATCCTCTGGTCGCCGTTTTCCTGGGCGCTCTCTTTGCCCACGAGCAGGTCTCGCTGCTCGAACTGCTGGCCATGCTCATCATCCTGGGCAGCGTCGCCCTCATCTCGCTCCAGCCACGTCCAGCTCCTCCTGCCAGCGACATCGAGCAGCCCACCAGCGTCCTCGACAGCCAGAGCGAGCCACAGCAGATCAGCTCACTACGGGCACAAGCCGACCGCTAGCCGGGAGCCGAACAGAGCGAGGGAGGAGGAGGAGGAGGAGGAGAAGAAGAAGAAGAAGAGATCAGGAGACAAAGAGCAAAAAGAGAGAGAAAATAGATAATCACCGGCGAGCGAGGCCGGCCTGGCCTCGCTGCCGGGAGAGGCTTCTCCTCAGCAAGAGGTCAGTCAGGGATTGGCGCGCAGGAAATTGTCGACCTCTTCCAGGTCGCTCGGAGAGAGACGGAACTCCGCCGCACCGATCAGCTCGCTGACCTGCTCAGGCCGGCGCGCCCCCACAATCGCCCCAGTCACCGCTGGATGGCGCAGCGTCCAGGCGATCGCCACCTCGCCCGCCGTGCGCCCATAGCGATAGCCGATATCGCCCAGGAGCTGCGCCAGAGCCAGATTGCGCGACAGGCGCGGCTCCTGGAAATCGGGGTGATGCTTGCGCCAGTCGTTATCGGGCAGGGCCGCCACCCGCTCTTTGGTCATCCGCCCTGTCAGCAGGCCCGAAGCCATCGGTGAATAGACGATCACCCCGATATTATGCTGCTGGCAATAGGGCAGAATCTCCTCTTCAATCTCACGATGGATCAGAGAGTAGGGCGGCTGCAGCGAACTGATGGGAGCAATGGCCCGCGCCCGCTCCATCTGGGCCACATTGAAGTTTGAGACCCCAATATAGCGTACCTTGCCGGCGCGCTGCAGCTCGGCGAGTGTGCTCCAGCCCTCCTCGATATCCTCTTCGGGCACCGGCCAGTGAATCTGATAGAGATCGATGGCCTCGACGCCCAAACGGCGCAGGCTCGCCTCGGCCTCGCGGCGAATCGAATCGGCCTTGAGCACATTGCGTACCTGCCCATTGCTGCTCTCATCCCAGACCAGCGAGCACTTTGTAAAAATGTACGGGCGTTCGTTGGGACTGCGCTCGCGCACGGCTCGCCCGACAATCTCCTCCGAATGCCCCAGGCCATAGGCCGCCGCTGTATCGATCCAATTGATCCCAAGGTCTAAAGCCTTATGAATCGCCGCCAACGAGTCCGCATCATCCTGTGGACCCCAGCCAAAGGTCCAGTTGCCGCCTCCAATCGCCCATGTCCCCAGCCCCAGCGGCGTGATTTCCATGTCGGTGTTCCCTAAGCGTCGCTTCTGCATAGACACTCCTTCCGCAACCTGTTCGCCATCTCAACTGCTTTGTGGTAGGTGCTCAGAAGGCCCTCACAGCCCCTGGCCTTCTCATCTTATTCCAAAGGAGACCCGTAACGCAAACTCAGGCAAAGAGCCTGTTTGTAGGGAATGGAATGCCGCGGGGAGGCCGCCAGCCGTCGTTTGCCAGAGGCGCTACTCTCCGTGATTCATGGGCTGAAGGATGCCTCGCTCATAGCTGCCCTACAGCAAGGAACAAGAGGAAGGCAAATTTCTCGCACTTTTAGACCACAGCGCTCCGGAGCCACTACCGACTGACAGAGCGGTCAGCCAGAGGGTGAAGTTGGCGAACACTTAGAGTCACGCACAAAGGAGCAAGGGAAGGGGTGGGCGCGGCAGGAGGACAGCAGGAGCACGCCCCGGCTGTACTCCCCTGGCCTGGCCTCACTCCTGCACGTCTGGCACTGGCAGCCCCAGTAGTTCCTCCTCCAGTTGCTGCCAGACCAGCTGCTCCGCCTGTGTCACTTTCAGCGGACGGTCATTCAAAGCAGCCTCGCGCATCAAAGCCGCGACTCGTCGCTGGAAATGTCTGAAATGCTCCTCTTGCACCTGTGAGGGAGGCATGGTTTGCAGATCAATCAGCTGCAGTTCATAGAACTCAAGAGGCTCAAAGGCCAGTGCCAGGAGATCGGCATACTCCTGCACCAGCCGACTGCGTCCAGGCGAGAAGAAGTCAGGTCGCGTGCTGGAGACGAGCAGGCCCCCAGCCACACAGCTGGAGCGCAGAATGGGCGCAATGGCACAGCCCACTTCTCCCTCGATCGGGCGCGCAGGATAGTAACCCTGATCGCGTATCAGGTCCTGGATGACAATCAGCCGCCCCTGGGCCACCGTATAGCCGGCGAGCGACTCCGCTCCCAAAAAGCCAGCTTTCTGCTCAACGCTGCTCTGCCAGGGGCCAGTGCCAATACCAACGCGCTTGCGCAGACTGCGCACTTTGCCATTGGGGCCAGAGGGCGGCATGCACTGTACCACAGTGATCGCAATGCCAACCTGATGGGGATCAAGCTGTCCAATCGCTTGCTGGAGGATCAGACTGGCGATGGACCAGAAGCGCAGCATGGCCAGCGCCGTGGCATGGGTATTGAGGACACGAGCATAGAAGGCCGAGGGGATCTCTTCCTCTTCCAGCTCCAGCATTGGCTCCCCTAGATTGGCGAGGCCAAACTCTTCACCGAACGCTTGCTGCAGCTCCGCACGATACTGTGGGAGAGCTTCAGCCAACAACCTCAGATTCTGAGGACGGGGCTGTGACTCCCCTTCAGCCCAGCGTGTCAGGGTCAGCGGCGTGACTCCCAACTTGTTGGCCAGCGTCTGTTTCTGCCGCGGGTCACTAATGAGGCTTGCCAGCAGTTCCCGCCAGTTTCGGCTCTGTTGCATCTAACTACCTTGGTCCTTTGAAATAGTGGGTGGATACAGATCGCGTTCTCAGGTGATAGCAAAAACTGAGATCCTTCGGATCAGGTGCCAGTGGTAAAACAATCCCCTCTCGCAGCGGCTCCGCGTGGTCAGAAATATTGACAGCGGTTGTAATTATACCACAATTCGCCCAGTGGAGAACGATAGTTGTGCAGACTCAAGGTCCGAAAAGCGGCATTTAGGCTATCTAAATAGTGAGAAGAGGCCAGCGAAAGCGCTACCCAGCGGCAGAGAAGCAGAGAAGCAAACAAGCCAGCAGGCCAGGTTGTCCCCAAAACCAGGGACTCTTGAGTCGTTGGACAGGGACCCGGCAACGGCTCGCCAGCCTTGCACGCTGCCGAAGCCGGTCCCTATCCAGCTCAGGCGCCCAGGGCCTCCAGCAACATATCGCCCTCTTCAGGAGAAAGCCGGCCTTCAGCTATCATGCGCAAAATCGCTTCGCGCTCGCGCTCATGCTCGTGCTCGACGGCGGCAACTGGGGCGGGATCTGATACGGACTCCGCGGCTGCCTGGGAGGACACTGCTGGCTGCGAACCAGGTTGCTCAGCCGAGGATGCCGCGGGCCGCATGGGGGGTGTTTCTGTTCTCTCCTTTGATCCGCTCGAAGGTGGCGGTGAAGCCTGCCAGCGCTCTTCAGCCGATGAGACCAGGCCCAGATTGCGCAAGGCCCGCTCCACGGCCTCCATTGCCCCCGCTACTCCTTCCGCAGCAGCCCGCTGAGCCTGATCGAGCATGCGATAGAGACGCTCCGGGTCCATCTGCCACTCATGTTCCTGAAAGCGCAGGCGCACTCGCGATCCCCCACGCTGGGGCCCGAACCGGGCAAAGCGGCGCTCCCAGGCCGAGGCCCGCTCCTGTGCACGCCGTGCTTGCTCCTCCAGCATGCGCAGTACCTCCTCAGACCAGCGGGCGCTCGACTCTACTCCAGCCCCAGCCAGCTCGCGGGCCAGGTCTTGAGCCAGGCGCGTCATCTCGCGGGCCAGCTCCTGACCCAGGGTAGTCATGGTCCGACCGAAAGCTTTCATCTCCTGCTCAAAGTCCTCCCAAGACCATAACAAGGAGCGCCAAGGTCCCTCATCGGCACGGGGATGATCCCCCCCCTGCAGGCGCAGATTGCCACCAACGCGCAGCTCCACCTGGGCCTCCCCCGAGCCATAAACCAGCGAGAGCAGGCGTGTCTCACCTCGCTCCTGGCCGAGACCAGCGCCACTGACGCTCCCACCGACCACGGCCCGCAAGGTAAGATTAGCCTGCGCCGGCAGCGAGAGCACCGCATCGCCACTTACATTCAAGCGCGTGAATGAGCCTGGCGGAAAGTCTGCCTGCAACGAAAGATCGCCCTCTACGGTCCCCATCTCCAGAGAAGCATGGATCTTCTTCAGGACCGCATCCGACACCACCTGACTCACCCTCATCTGGCCCATTACCTCGCGACAATCGAGGTCGCCACTGATACGCCCGATTTCCACCTCACCGCTGATATCGCGCAGCACCGCGTCGCCCTCGATGCCGCCTATATAGACCTGGGCAGCGCCGAGCAGCTCCAGATCGCCCCCGATCTGCCCTAGTACCACCTTCGTATCAGTCCCCCCCTGTACCTGGGCATCGCCACCAACACGCCCACAGCGTAATGAGCTGGCAACAGCGGGCAGGCGCAGATCGCCACCAACGGAGCCGAGCAGGACCGTACCGCCGCCTTCCACTACAAGATCGCCGCCCACCGAGGACATCTCCAGCCGCTCGACCTCTTTGACCAGGCCCTCGCCAATCTCGCCGCGCACGCGCATCAGCGGTACCTCCTGCACGCGCAGATCTCCCGCAACGCGCCCGAGAACCAGCGCCTCGCTCAGACGCTTCACCGCCAGATCCGCACGCGCCTCTTCCAGCTCACAGAGCCGAATGCCCTGAATATCTCCGTCCCCAGCGAGCCAGCCCACGGAGAGAGCCGCATCTGCTGGCAGCCAGAGCGTCAGGTCACCACGACAATCGCCCAGTACCAGGCATTCCTTGCCGCCACGCACCAGCTCCGCCGCCAGGGCGTGGTCGCTCTCGATCAGCACGCGCTGAAGCTCACCAGGATGCTCACCAGGATGCTCACCGGGACGCACAACGAGATCGCCACTGATGCGGTCCACCCTGATCCGTGGCTGGGGTCCAACACTCACCGTTTGTCGCATAAGGCAGCCTCCTCAGGGCACACAAAACCCCTGTACCGAGCGGAGCACCAGCCAGCGCAAGCCACAGTCTCCGCTCGCTCCTTTCAGATCATCTTTCGTCGAGTAAGCTGGTACCCAGGACCTGGCCTATCGGCTCGCCAGAGACGAGAGCACCTGGCTACCTGGCGCGCCCACTCTAGCGCTCTTCCAGGAAGATCTCTACGCGCTCATTCTCCTCCAGATCCTGGAAATCAAGCAGGCGTCCTGTGGAAGCCTGAGCGATGGCACGCAGCAGCTGCTCCAGGGCACTGCCACTAATCTGAGGAGCCAAACGAGTTGCCAGACGCAAACCCACCTCGATAAGCTCCACCGGGATCGTCACACTTGTCCGGGGACGATTCTGCAGCAGATCAGTCACGCGGATATGTACCAGGCGCTGGCGTGACCTGGCCCGCGGAACAGGCACGGCCTCCGCAGGCGATGCCAGGGCATCGAGCAAGCGAGCAGCCTCAGCAGCACTGACCTGACCAGCCTCAATCAAACGCAGAATGCGATCGCGCTCTTCAGCGGGAACTGGCATCTGACTGACCTCGCAGTAGGCGCATGGCCTCCTCAACTGTAATTTCGCGCGCGGCCAGGCGATCCAGAATCGCGCGTCGATCAACACTGGGACGAGGCTCGCTCTCGGGCGGCCCCCCAAGAGCAGCCACAATCTCATCCAGACGGCTGCGCGCCGTGTTGTAGGCAATATCCAGCTCACTGGCCAGCTTCTGAATATTGCCGCGATTCTTAACCAGGCGCTCCACAAAATCGAGCTGCTCGGGAGTAAGACGCCCAATCCACCCAAGGCTAAAACGCCCCTCGATCACTACGCCGCTCTCAGGACACTCCAGGCGCGTCACGATCAGCTCGCCGCCGCTCACCGGGTCTCTGGTTATCAGCCTGTGCATGCTTCTCTCTTCTTCACCGGGACCATCTTCTCGCCCCGGACCTCCTGAATCCAATTTCCCATATGGACCACCGGCCCAGTTCGGGAATGGCTATGCGTTTCTGCTCATGATTTTAGCACAGTCGCTCAATTTCGTCAATGAATATGGCAAAATACACCCCAAAAATGGAGAGATATACCATTGATGATGCCATCTCTACCCTCACACCCCCCAGGATGAGCAAAAGACCGACAACTAAGTATTTATACCTGGGCAATACATGTTACTGCTTTCTGCTTAACCCGTCACACTTTGCGAAGCCGCCCGGCAGAGTCGGGTGAAAGCGGCCCCTGCCCATTCCTCCGGCACAGCATGCTCCTCGTCCAGCCTGGCGACTAGCTCTCTCTTCAGGAGCGTAGCTATGGAAGACACTGATTGCTCTCATTCTAAAGCGTTCTTGAGGACCGCTCCTTCTGAAAGCATCTCTCTATCGCATTCCTTCTACGAGCGAAGACCTGGTTTCTTTATGAGAAGCCTCTCCCCTTACCGGCCTCTGTTGAGCGGTGAGGGAATCTGGGCTACGTTACTGGCCCTGGTGGCTCTGGCTCTGGGCCTGTACCATCTTGGTACGCCTAGCCTCTGGTTCGACGAATTGCTCTCGGTCTCGCGGGCCTCACAATCGTTGCCCACGCTCTGGCACACCATTCTCTTGCCCTACAATGTCGCGCGCGTCACTCTGGGTACAGAGAAGGCCAGCCAGGCGACTGATCCATCCGCCCTAGCCACCTACGCCGCGCACCATGCGCGCCTCTTCTATGTTACTGCTCGGCTGCCCAACGCGGCAGCCGTTCAGCGCGCTCAGGCCAGCGTCGCCTGGCTCTCCTCTCACTACCACCTGCTGGCCTCTTTTGCTACCAGCACCGCTCACGTCTATCTGTTTGAGACGGCAAGCTAGGACCAGCAAGGCGTGACGGCCTGCCGGCTCTCATCAAACTGGCCTTGACAGGCCGTCACAATGGGCCGTATAATTAGAGGAGCAAATCCGAGTATTAGAGTAAGGATTAATCGAGGTGGCGCTGTTTCCTCATGTGTGAGGCAGGGGTCTCGACGCCACACTGAGGTGATGTGAGATGAGCACGCAAGAAATCTTCGGTACTGCCGAGCCGAGCTACACCGCTGGCTTCCATGTACCTGAAAATTACGCCTTCAAGTCGAAGAAGGGGCTGAGCCGCGAGGTCGTGGAGCAGATCTCGGAGATGAAGGGCGAGCCTGACTGGATGCGCCGCTTCCGTCTCAAGAGCCTCGACCTCTTTCTGAAGCGGCCTCTGCCTACCTGGGGTGCAGACCTCTCGGGGATCAACTTCGACGATATCTACTACTACATTAAGCCCGTCAGGGAACAGGGCCGCTCGTGGGACGAGGTGCCGCCCGAGATTAAGGAGACCTTCGATCGTCTGGGTATCCCCGAGGCGGAGCGCAAGTATCTGGCCGGCGTGACGGCCCAGTATGAGAGCGAGGCGGTCTATCATAAGGTCCGCGAGGATCTGGAGAAGATGGGCGTGATCTTTATGGATATGGATAGCGCCCTGCGCCTCTACCCGGACCTGGTGAAGGAGTACTTCGGTACGATCGTTCCGCCCTCCGATAATAAGTTCGCTTCGCTCAATAGCGCGGTCTGGAGCGGCGGCAGCTTTGTCTATGTGCCGGAGAATGTGCGCGTGGAGATTCCTCTCCAGGCCTACTTCCGCATCAATGCCCAGAATATGGGCCAGTTCGAGCGGACGCTGATCATCGCGGAACCCGGCTCGTATGTCCACTATGTGGAGGGCTGCACGGCTCCTACCTATTCGACCGATAGCCTCCATAGCGCCGTGGTGGAGATTATCGTGAAGCGCGGCGCCCGCGTGCGCTATACAACGATCCAGAACTGGTCGAAGAACGTCTATAACCTGGTGACGAAGCGCGCCGCCGCCTACGCCGATGCGACGATGGAGTGGGTCGATGGCAACCTGGGCTCGAAGGTGACGATGAAGTATCCTGCCGTCCTGCTGATGGAGCCGGGCGCACGCGGCGATATTCTGTCCGTGGCCTTCGCCGGCGACGGGCAGCATCAGGATGCCGGCGCGAAGGTAACCCATCTGGCCCCATACACAACTTCGCAGATTCTGTCGAAGTCGGTCTCGAAGGGCACGGGCCGCGCCTCTTACCGCGGACTGGTGCGCGTCAATCCGGAGGCCCACCATACGAAGTGCAGCGTGCGCTGCGACGCCCTGCTGCTGGATGAGCAGGCCCGCACCGATACGTATCCGACGATGCGGATCGAGAATAATGAGACGGAGATCGGCCACGAGGCTACCGTCTCGAAGGTCGGTGAGGATCAGCTCTTCTACCTGATGAGCCGCGGTCTGGACGAGTCGGAGGCTTATTCGCTGATCGTGAACGGCTTCATCGAGCCGATCACCAAGGAGCTGCCGATGGAGTACGCGGTCGAGCTGAACCGCCTCATCCAACTGGAGATGTCGGGCAGCGTCGGTTGATCTCACCTGCCCAGCCCACGCCCAGCACGGAGCAGAAGCTCTCAGTCAAGGGTCATCGCCTGCCTACGGCGATGACCTTTTTTGTCGGTCCGCTCACTCCCGTCGAGCAGAGGACAAAACTCCACCCCTGTGTCGGCGCTCAAGAAAGAGGGGGCGCTCGCCAGCGCCAGGGAGGGAGCCAGCCGGGAGCCAGGGGACTCAGGAAGTGGCGGTCTGCGGGGCAATGCCTTCAAAGACTGTGTCGATGAGCCGTTCGATGATGGCCTCGTTGAAGGGCTGCGGCTGCGAGGGCGCCAGGGGACCCAGCATGAGGTGATAGAAGAGCGGCCCGGCCACCATATCGATGATCAGCCAGGGGTCCAGATCAGAGCGCACTTCACCGCGCTCCTGGGCCTGCCTGATTAGCTCGATAAACTGCTGCAGGCGCGGAGCAAAGAGACGCTCAACAAAGGCGCGATAGATCTCGGGGTTGATGTGGACCTCGCCAAGGGCCCGGAAGAGCAGCCGTTGCAGAAACGGGTTCTGTTGGATCGCTCGATAGGCCAGGGTATAGATGGCGATGAAGTCACGCCGCAGGTGACCAGTGTTGATGACCGGAACGTCGGTGTAGATGCGATGGGCGGCTTCCATGACCAGCTCTTCCTTGGAGGACCAGCGGCGGTAGATGGTGGCTTTGCTGACACCGGCCCGGGCCGCAACGCCCTCGATGGTCATGCCCTGATAGCCTTCTTCGGCTAGCTCTTCCAGGGTGGCCTGGAGGATGGCCATGTGAGCCTGGGCGCTCCGTGGACGCCCAGGCCGCCGTTGGGCTGATTCTGGCTCAGAGTCAGGAATGATCATGAGATGGCTCTTCCTCCCTTGCCTTCATTGTAGTAGGTGACTCTGCAGGCGTCAAGTCCACTGCATCAGTGACCCGAGCCTGGCGGCGGGCTCGCGCTGGCAGGAAGAGCAGCGCCACTAAGGCCCCGATAACGAGCACGGAGACAGTCACCAGGGCACTGCGATCGAATGCTTCGATGAAAGCCCGCTCTGCGGCGCTGCGCAGCAACGCCTGAGCCGGCGGCGGTAGCTGCCCGGCTACCACAATGGCCTTGCCAATGGAGTCGCGTACAGCTGCTCCCAGGACGGGCGGCAACTGCCCAAGGATGGCCGCAGCATGCTGCTGCAGGGCGTCACGGTAGACGGTCGAGAGGACGCTCCCCAGAACAGCAACGCCCAGCGCACCCCCAACCTGGCGCGTGGTGTCGTTGACGGCGGAACCGACGCCAGCACGTGCCACCGGCAGCGCGTCCATGATGGAGGTGGCCGCCGGCGCCGCGACCAGCCCGAGGCCCAGACCGGTGATCAGGAGCATGAGGGCAACGGGCGAATAGCCACTGCCCTGCTGGATGCAGGCCAGGAGGCCAGCCCCAATGGCGACGATGAAAAGCCCAATCGCTACCGGCAGCTTGGGACCGAGGCGCTCGCTGAGACGTGGAGCAACGATGGAGCCAAGCAGTAGCGTCGGGACGAGCGGCATGAGCGCCGCCCCAGCCTGCAGCGGCGTCTGCCCGACAACGAACTGCAGGTACTGGGTCAAGAGCAACAGCGCGCCAAAGGTGGCAAAGGTGGTAAGGGTCATCACCAGGCTGGCCACCGAAAAGCGCGGGTTACGGAAAAGGCGCACGTCCAGCATGGGTCGGCGCGTCCGCACTTCCCAGATGGCAAAGGCCAGCAGCAGCAGCAGCGCCAGGCCCAACGCCGTCAGGATCTGGCGATCGCCCCAGCCACGTTGAGGAGCTTCGATCAGCCCCCAGACAAGAGCACTCAGCCCGCCAATGGAGAGCAGAGTACCGAGTGGGTCGAGATGCGCTTGCTCAGGATCACGCGATTCGGGAACGAGCCAGAGCGTTCCGACCAGGGCGACGAAGACGATCGGGAGGTTGATGAGGAAGATGCTCCCCCAGGCGAAGTGATCGAGCAGCCAGCCCCCAACAAGCGGGCCGATCACGATCCCTAGCCCGGCAATGCCCGACCAGGCCCCAATGGCTCGCCCACGCTCCGGTCCGCTGAAGACAGCAGCAATGATGGCCAGGGTAGAGGGCATGATGAGAGCGGCCCCCAGCCCCATGACAGTACGCGCGGCGATGAGCAGGTCGGCTGAACCGGAGAGCATCGCCCACAGGGAGCCTCCCGCAAAGAGCAGCAGGCCCACCATGAGGACGAGCCGCCGCCCGTAACGATCGCAGAGGCTGCCCGCGCTGAGGAGCAGGCCAGCAAAGACCAGGGTGTAGGCGTCCACAAACCATTGGAGCTGGCTCTCGCTGGCTCCTAGCGCACGCGCCAGCGTCGGCAGGGCCACGTTTAAGATGGTGTTGTCCATGACGATGACCAGCAGGCTGAGACAGACAACGGCGAAGATCCACCAGCGCCGCTCGCTGACCTGCTGGCTCAATCCCAGACTGTTCAGGGTATCCATGCCCTGATTCCTCGCTTCCTATTTAGATACGAAACGGTATCGTTTCTTTATGGAGTATAGCACACCAAAATACGAAACGCCATAGTTTCGTATCCATAACGAGGAAAGCGAGTTACCTACCGACGATCTCTCGCGCTCAGCGCCAATCGAGTACCGCCCCTTGCTGCTGCTGCACGTACTTCAGAAAGCCTTTGCGGCCCATGCTGTTCCTGAGCGTCAGGCCGGGCAGCAGCGCATGTGAGACCAAGGCGCGCGGCCTGCCAGTAGCATCCACCTCGTAGAGACCATTGTAGCGCTGCCAGCGCGGCAGGAGGCTGATTGCCAGGAGTGAGTGCAAGACGAACAAGATAGAGGCCAGTATCTCCAGATGCCAGACAAAGAAGAGAAGAGCGAGGACAGTGACTATCAGCGCTCCAGCCAGGGTAGCAACTAGCATCCGTCTAGGAAGCGCCCAGGCCAGTGGTGGGGCATCCTCCCGCCACCAGTAGCGGCAGACCACGAGCTGACGATCGCTCAGCGGTTCTTGAGCCGAGCGTTCCATCCCCTTATCTCCTTTCCAATGCGGATCAGCCGGAGCGCCTGGGCGGTGCCTTCCGGGCATCGCTGGCGCTCCTGTTCGGCTTCCATTCACTATAAACGCAGGTGAAGTCGGTTACTCCAACAGAGGCGTCGGGAAGGGGTGGCATTGGGAGAAGAGGGCAGGACGATGCAGACGAGATGAGCGCAAGACAACGATGTGACCCTTTCCTTTCAAGGGTAGCCCCTCTTCATTCAACTCAGGCAGCTGCGGAGCTGCTTTTGCCGTCAGCGGTCCCCTATGGCAACAGTCCCGCGAGATCGTCAGTCAGCGGTTAGAGAAGTCTGACCAGGAGATCAAGCAGGAGCTGGAGGCCAAAGCCCAGGCACAGGACCTGCAAGAGTGTTGAGCGCGCTTCCTGCCGGCGGTAGAGGGCCGTCGCGACCGTGGCAATGATGAGCATCACTGGAAAGGAGGTGTTGAAGATGGAGAGTAAGGCCAGACCGTGCCGACCGCAGCCAATGGCTAGACAGAGAATGCCAAGCTCGCCTACCATAGCGCGGATATATCCCCGCAGTATTGTCGCGCTCACAGTTGGAAAGCGAAGAAGCCAGGGCTGTTGGCGTCGCCTGTACCAGATTTTTTCCAGGAGCTTGTAGGCCACCAGAAAGAGCAGCAATTGCCCCAGCAAGTTGAGCACGAGCAGGCCAGCCACCAGCACAACCCCTATTGACCAGGAGAGAGAGGTCTCGGCCTGGAGCAGGACCCCAGCCCCGCCCAGGGTCCCAAGACACAAGAGAGTATCGGGCCCAATCTGCCCTATCACCTTCACCAGCGGCTGCAGCTGTGCTCTTCCTCTCTCTTCAGACATGTAGCATTCCTCCTTCAATGATGGCTGCCGCCATGAGCAAGAAGAGGC